>JAKLDZ010000552.1 GCA_022703255.1 Myxococcota bacterium
TGGGGAGCGCGGACGGCATCGACGAGCTGGGGCTGGTGGAGCTTCGGGGGGATGGGGCGCTGCTGGTGGTCGAGTGGGGAGAGCCGTACGTCGAGGAGCTCGGGGGCGACGCGGTAGTGCTGGAGCTGGCGCTCGCGGAGCGTGGGAGGATGGCGCGGGCGCGCGCGACGGGGCCGCGCTCCCGACAGTGGCTCGAGGAGTTGGCGGCGCGTCGCGAGCCGTCGCGCAACGGAACCGAAGGCGAGTAGCGATTGCGGGTCGGGCACGGCCCGGGAAGTGGTGGACGGGTGGCGAACGAGAGCGGGCGATGGAAGCGGATCGGGAGAGCGTTCTCCGACGCGATCGCTCCGTTTGTCGAGCTGCTCGACGGCATGGGTACGACGGTCAGCTTGACGGCGCAGACGCTGCTGTGGATCTTCCGCAGACCGGTGCGACCGGGGCTGATCGTGTCGTCGATGGAGTTCGTGGGGGTGCAGTCGATCTTCATCGTGGGGTTGACGGGCACGTTCAGCGGGATGGTGTTGGCGCTGCAGATGGTGAACATCCTGCGCAGGTTCCAGGCCGACGCGATGGTGGGTGGGATCGTGGTGGTGGCGTTGCTGCGGGAGCTGGCGCCTGTGTTCACTGGGTTGATGGTGACGGCGCGGGCGGGGAGCGCGATGGCCGCGGAGCTGGGGAACATGCGGGTCACCGAGCAGGTGGACGCGCTGACGACGATGAGCGTGAGCGCCGTGCAGTACCTGCTGTCGCCGCGCATGGTGGCGTCGATCCTGATGATGCCGCTGCTCTTCATCCTCTACTCGGTGGCCGGCACCATCGGCGCGTACTTCGTGGCCGTGTCGTGGCTCAACGTCGATCCGGGGCTCTTCTTCGACAAGATCCGCCAGTTCTCGGCGCCCGACGACCTGTACATGGGGCTGGTCAAGGCCGCGGTGTTCGGCTTCCTGATCTCCGCGATCTCGTGTCGTCACGGGTTCTACGCCTCCGGCGGCGCCAAGGGCGTGGGCCTCGCCACGACCCGCGCCGTCGTGCAGAGCGCTGTCGCGATCCTCATCTCGAACTACATCATCACGAGCTGGATGAGCTAGCCGCTCACCCCCCCGAACAATTCCCGCAACCGTCGCGCCCGGTGGCCGATAGGAGGCCATGCAAGCGCCGATCGGGTCGAAGGACGCCCCGGGGAGCGCCAGACGAGGATGTCATGGGCGTGGATCGGATTGGGGGGACGGGAGCTGCGAGGGCGAATGCGGTGGTGGCAACGAGCACCGCGGGGCGAGTGACGCCGGCGACGCCGACGTTCAAGGAGATGATGGGCGGTTCGACGGCGATGCTGATGCGCGGGGCAGAGGCGGCCGTGCGGTCGCTGCCGATGTCGCCGATGATCGCGGCGTCGATTCGGCCGGGGGCGTCGATGACCATGCGGCCCGGCTATCCCGGCATCGCGGCGCCGTCGGTGGGCGCGGGTGCGTCGGCCGAGGGCCCCGGAGCGACCGGTGCGGGGACGGGATCGGTCGGAGGGGGGGTTGAGGCGGCCCTGGCGCAGAGCCAGGAGCTGAACCTGTACTACCTCGAGTTGCAGGAGAGGGTGGCCGCGGAAAACCGATCGTTCACCACGCTGTCGAACGTGTTGAAGGCGAAGCACGACACCGTGAAGAACGCGATCGGCAACATCCGGTGAGGGAGCGCGGGAGCGGAGGCGTGCGTTCCGGGCTGGCCGGCCGGGTCCCGATGGCATAGACACAAGGGGAGTCCACATGGGAATCGACAGGATCGGACGCATTGGAGGCGGTGCGGGGGCAATCCCGGAGGCTCCGGTTCCGGTGGAACGGACGGGGGCTTCGGGCGAGACCTTCCGGCTGGATCGCACGCACGAGGCAGGGAAGGCCGAAGAGGCGTCGCCTCTCGATCGGCTGCGCGCGGGGCAGATCGACCTGCCCCAGTACCTGGACATCCGGGTGCAGCAGGCCACCTCGCACCTCGAGGGCAAGCTCGACCCGGAGAGGCTCGACTTCGTACGTCGGTCGCTGCGAATCCAGATCGAGAGCGATCCGTCCTTGATCGAGCTGGTGCACGCCGCCACCGGACAGGCCCCGAAGCCCTCCGATGACCGCTGATCTCACGCTGTCGCGTCGCGTGTGGATCGTCTCGACGGCCACCGCGATGCTGGCCGGGTGCGGACGGTCGGGGTGTGGAGACCGTCGCCCGCCAGATGGTTCGGAACACGACACGTCTTCTTCGCTCGAGCTGCGCGAGCTCGACTTCGCCGACACGCCGGTGGGGCCGCAGAAGGCCGTCGTGATCGTCCCGAAGTGGGGAGGAGCGCAGGAACGGTTCCCCCTTCTGATCGCGCTGCACGGACGGGGCGAGGCGAACCACGGGCTGTCCGTCGGTGCGTGGGGGTGGGTGAAGGACTACTGGCTGGATCGCGCGATCGTGCGGGCGCGCAAGCCTCCGCTCGACGCCGCAGCGCTGCTCGGGCTCACCGACGCGGTGCAACTGGACAGGCTCAATGGGGAGCTGGCCGCGCGACCGTTGCGCGGTCTGGTGATCGCGTGCCCCTACACCACCGACATCATCGGCTCCAAGGAGGTGTCGGCGGCGCTGCCGTTCGCCGAGTTCCTCGAGCGCCACCTGGTCCCTGCCGTGCGATCGTCGGCGCCGGTGCTGCAGCAGCGTGGGGCGACCGGCATCGACGGAGTGAGCCTTGGGGGGAGGATGGCGCTGCTTGCGGGGTTCGCGAAGCCGGCGCTGTTTGGGGCGATCGGCACGCTGCAGGCCGCGGTGCGGTCCGACGAGCCCGCGGTGTTTGCCGAGCTTGCGGCCGCTGCGGCCGCGAAGGCGGGCAAGCCGTGGCCGATCCGTCTGCTCACGAGCCGAGACGATCCATTTCGCCCGGCGCTCCGCGCACTCTCCGAGCAGATGCGTCACCGCGGCGTCGAGTGCGCCTACGACGTCGTTGCCGGTCCGCACGACTACGCGTTCAACCGCGGACCGGGAGCCTACGAGATGCTCCTGTGGCACGATCGCGTCCTTCGGGGCGAAGTCCCCCTCGCGGCTCCGGCGCCGTCGGGCTGAGGCGCCGTTGGCACCGAGTCCCCGCACGCTGTACGTTTCGTCGATGCGTCGCACCGCTTCGCGTCTCCTGCTCGCCCTGGGGCTCGCCGCTGCATCCCTGACGATCGCTCCCGCGTGCGCGCGCACCCAGGCTCCCGCTGCCGCAGCTCCGGCGCCGAAGCCTCGGAACGCAGCCACCCTCGCCACGGAGATTTCCGGGGCGAAGCTGACCTCCGGCTCGATAGGGAACTCATAATCCGGATGCGACACTGTAAAACTGTCTTCCAGTGCCGGAACATAGGTGCCCTGATAGCTGAAGCTGCGCGGCGTGGACCAGCCGGTGTCAATGCCGTTGAAAAG
>JAKLDZ010000553.1 GCA_022703255.1 Myxococcota bacterium
TCTCCAGACGCACACCCTCGGGCAGTTGGCGCTGCAGCAGGTCCAACTCGGCCTTGACGCCCTCGATCACCGCCACGCTGTTCGCGCCCGACTGCCGCCGGATCTCCATCGACACCGCCCGGCTCGACCGGTGGATCGCCCAGGTTCTCGCCGCACTCGACCCTTCGCTTCGCTCCCCCATCGAGCGCGAGCTGAACCTGCCGTCCGGCGCCCTCGGTCAGGGACCCATCTCGGCCGCCCTCGGGATCGACTCGAGTCGCCCGATGATGATGGGCATTGCCTCGCTCGACGAGGCGAGCGGTGCGTTGTTGCAGAGGGCTCGGGAGCTGGTTCGTTCCGGACCGGGCAGCAGCGCCTCCCGGGGGAGGAGCTCGAACCTCGCGGAGCTGATGCGCGAGGCGCGCGGCGACGAGCTTCGCATGGTGTTCACGATCCCGGCGATCGACCCTGCGTTGCTCGTGTCGCGGCTGCAGACGATGCTCGACGGCGCGGGGTGGAGTCGTGCGAACGCAGTGGCCGGATTCGAAGCCGTGTGGATGCGGGGACGTCACGCGCTCGCGTTGTCGACGGCGGGGGATCGGGTCAACGTGGACTACCTGCCCGGAGCACGCACCGAGGCACGCGCCTCCAAGCTGCTCGCGGAGGGGAGGGGAGCGCTCGCGACCGCGCTGCGCGCGTCGGCTCCCCAGCTCGAAGGCAAGACTGCCCGCATGGTGCTCTCTCCGCGGGCCGTGGCGGAAGTCGGTCTGCTCGACTCTCTGCGCTCCGTGCATCAGGCGATCGAGGACGTGGACAGCGAGTATGCGACGCAGATGGAGGAGCAAGCCCTGCGCGAAGCGGGGGCCATCCTCGAGCTGTCCGAGAACGCCGAGGGGCCGTTCTTCGACCGCGTCGAGGTGAGTCTCGAGACCGACTCCGTGATGCCGGGGCTCTCGGGCCGAGCCATCGCAGGGCGGGGGTGGACCGACCCGGGCGCCGCGTGTGCCCCATCGATTTCAGTGAAGCTGCCTCCCTCGGATGTCGCGGTGGACTTCTCCAACGTCTGCAATCGCGCCTTGCGCCTTCCCGGGAGGGCAGGGGACGTCGGCTACGCGTCGAACCCCTACCGGAGGCTGATCGACCACGCGGGACTCGTGGGAGGGCTCGTGGCGCTGCCGTTCCACTTTGCGGGCCTGTCGCAGGAGGCCACCCGTGTGCTTCCGGGCGTGGCGGCGCAAGCGGTGTCCCGCTTCGAACGATTCGGCTGGAGCGGAGGAACACCTCTGCACCGCGCGGGAGTGTTCTGGGGATTGCTCCCCGCGAACACCGATCTGCCCACTGCTTCGTGCGCCATCTCCTTGGACCCGAAGGGTTGCTCCGGCAAGGCTGTCCTGACTCCCGGCAAAATCTCCGACCTGGGCGGCGCCCACGCTCGTCTCGTCAAGACAGGCAATCGATGGGTCGTAATCGCCGCTCGCGAGCGCAAGGCCATCGAGAGGCTCCTGGTGTCCTTGACAAAGGCGCCGGTCGCTCCCGATCGATTGCTGTTCAGCCCCGCGATGCTGCGGAATGAAATACCCCCTTCGGTGTTCTCGATTCCCTTCGACGCCTGGCGCTACGAGGGCGCCATGACCGTCGAGAGCGGCACTCTGGATGTCGTGATTCGCCCGATTCCCGTGCGGCCTTGAAGGCTACCGCACGGACCTGGCGGGTCCTGCACGGGTGGGACACTCGTGAACCGGTGCACGAGTCGCCTCTGTTCGTGGGGTCCGACGGGTCTTGTTGGAATACCACCTTCAATGGTATTCATGCACGATCGAGATGATCGATGCTCGGCAACAACAAGGCGTGGAGGGCGTGCAGGGTGAGCAGCCATGGGGGTATCCACGCACCGTCGAAGCCTGGCTGTGCTGCCTCGTTGCGGGGCGCACGACCTGGCACAAGCTGCCGAGCGAGGGCGAGATCGTCATCGGCGCCGCCGCTTCCGCCGACCTGCGCGTCGAAGAACTCGGGGTGGCTGCGCGTCACGCTGTTGTCCGATGCTTCCCCTCGCAGGCCGTTCTGGAGGACCTCGGGAACGGAGCGATCACGAAGCTCAACGGGCTGAAGCTCGAGGAGCCCACGGTGCTTCGCCAGGGCGACTGGATCCTCGTCGGGACCGCGCTGATCGGCCTGCGGGTGTTGCTCCCTGCCTGGGTAGGCACGCGACGTCTGCTCGATCGCGACGACTTCCTCGTGCGCACGCAGGAGGAGCAGGATCGATGCGAGCGATACGGGCGCACGGCGGCCGTGGTCTCCATCGTGTTCGACCCGCCCCCGGCCGCGGGCGAGGAGGCGAGCCAGCTCTTCGAGTTCTTCCGCAGGCAGGTACGGCGGATGGACGTCGTGGGGGTTCTGGGAGGCGCGACCTTCGGCGTGCTTCTGCCCGAGGTCGGGCGGGAGGGGGCGCTCGTCTGGGTGCGACGTCTCGAGAAGGCCGCCCGCGGCCTTGGGCGCTCGGTGTCCGTGGACATCGTCGTCCATCCCGACGACAAGCACGAAGCGACGCTCGCCTCGGGGGTCGGGGCCGGCGAGACCGCGCTCCGCTCGCCCGCTCCGGTGGCTCGCCTTGCCGTGTCGTCGCGCGCGGTGGTCCTCGAGAGCGAGGTCATGAAGCAGGTCTACGCCCTGGTGGACCGCGCCGCGGCCAGCAGCATCTCCGTGCTGCTGCTCGGCGAGACCGGCGTGGGCAAGGAGGTGATCGCCTCGGCGATCCATGCCCGCAGCGCACGCAGCGCCCGGCCTCTGGTCTCGGTCAACTGCGCAGCGCTGCCGGACAGCCTCATCGAAGGCGAGCTGTTCGGCGTGGAGCGGGGCGCCTTCACCGGCTCGGATCGTCCCCGTGCCGGGCTCATCGAGCAGGCGGCCGGGGGCACGCTGCTGCTCGACGAGGTAGGGGACATCCCGCCGGCCCTGCAGCCCAAGCTGCTGCGCGCCATTCAGGACAAGTGCATTCGACGGCTTGGCAGCACCGTGTCGCGCCCGGTGGACTTCCGTCTGGTGGCCTCGACGAATCGCGATCTCGAGTCGATGGTAGCCGACGGCACCTTTCGCGAGGACCTGTACTACCGGCTAAGCGCCTTCACCATCGCGATTCCCGCGCTGCGGAATCGGCGCGACGACATCCCCGGGCTCGTGATGGTCGCGCTGCGCGAAGCAGCGGCCGTGATGCAGCGTCCGGTGCCCGAGGTCGCCGAAGCGGTCATGGCGAAGCTGCGGAGTCATCCGTGGCCCGGCAACGTGCGTCAGTTGTTCAACGTGGTGGAGCGCGCGCTGGTGCTGGAGGACGGTCTCATGCTCCACGAGCAGGCGTTTCCCCAGATCTTCGACCTTGCGGCTCCTGCTTCGGCGCCGCCAACGCCGAGGACGTTGACCCCGCGGCCGTCGCCCGTG
>JAKLDZ010000554.1 GCA_022703255.1 Myxococcota bacterium
TGGAAGCTGCGGACCGGAGGGGGCTCGCTCCTCATGGCATTGGAGCCCCCTTGCCAGCCGCTCACATCACCTTGAGCTGGACCGGTTCGGTCTCGGTGCGGACCTCCGGCTCGTAGTAGAGATAGGCGCTCGACGACGGCGCGATGACCTTGGCGGGACGCAGGGCGCGCAGGCGGACGTCGAACTCCAGGGGCTTGTTCTCGGAGACGGTGGACAGGTAGAGCGTGACCACGCCGCGTTCCACCGAGTATCTCTGGATTGCGCCGTCGTTGGTTTTCAGAAGCGCCTCGAGGGAGTCGGTGTCGACTTCGAAGGCAGGGGGGACGCCGAGCTCGATCATCGGAACTCGGGCCGATTCCTTGCCTTTCCAGCCGAGCTTGACGTGACACGAGGTCACGCTCCCGGCAGACAGCGAAGTGGGCGCATAGGCGACGTCGAGGGCAAGGGTCGCACCGGTGTCGCGCTGCCAGGGAACGTAGTGTTGCCCCACGACCTGATAGGAGACATCCCCTCCCTGGGTGGCGCGCAGCTCGACGGTGTGGGGGCCCGTCGAGGCGAACTTGCGCAGGCTGATCAGCCTGTGTACGTCGCGCGCCTTCGGCTCCATCGTGTACGCGTCGACCTGCTGGCCATCCGCAAGCACCGTGATGTCCTGCGGCTCCTTGGTGACCGGTTTGGCCTCGTCGATCAGCGCACGCATCGCGGCAATCGTCGCCTGCGTCGTGCCCCACGCTCCCCACGCGCCGCGTCTCGCCACCAGCCAATCCAGCGCCCCGGCTCGCAGCTCGGGCCGCGCCTCCGCCATCGCGAAGGCGTGGCTCGCCAGCCCCGTCACCTCCACGTCGAGCGAGCTTCCGAAGGAGTGAAGGACACCGACCTGCTTCGACGACCAGTGGATCCCGTCGTCACCGCGCACCGCGAGGCCCGCGAGGCGGTCGAGCAACGGCATCGCGAGGTCCTTGCGCCCTCCGGCGATCAGCGCATTGGCGCGAAGCGCGAGCCCGTAGGGATCGGTGCCCGCGGCAGAGCTCTCTCTGGCGACGCCGTCCAGCACCGACACCAATCGGGTCTCGCTCGAGGCCTTCGCCGTCGACGACGCGAGCGCCCACGCAATGTACGCCGTCGTCAGGGGATCATCCGGGGCGGCCTGGTTCTCTCGCTCTCTCCACCAGGCAGGGCGCGCCCAGCCGCCCGATTGGGATCGACGTCCGTAGAGCCAGTTGCGCGTCCGCTCGATGAGGCTTTCGTCCACCGAGATCAGCCGCGCCATGTCCGACAGACCCATGAGGCCGTAGGCGGTCAGGACGGTGTTGACGGAGCCGGAGCCGTACATGGAGAACCCGCCGCTGGAGCTTTCGAACGAGACGATGCGCTGGTATCCGACTCCGATGTAACGGCGTGCCTTGCTCTCCAGCTCGGGGCTCACCGTCTTGGTGCGTGAGAGGAACTCGAGGGCAAGCACGCTCGGATAGGTTGTAGAGGTCACCTGCTCGAAGCACCCGTACGGCATGCGGAATACCCCATCGAGCCCCTCCGCGAGCTGGCTCAGCGGGCCCCCGTACACCTTCACATACAGGTCATTCCCTCCGTCGATCGCGTTCGCTGGCAGCTCGAGCTTCGCGGTCGAGGTCCCGTCCAGTCGTCCATTGACGACGCGGGTCACCGACAGTCCCTTCGGTGTCACCAGGAGCTTGCGTTCGACCGCGTCCCCGCGGGTGGCCGAGGTTGCCTGCAATCGCACGACGCGCTCGCCGGCCTTGTCCGCGCGGATCACGAACCGCAAGCCGCGCGTCTCGCGCGGTCCGACGACCACCGAGGCACGCGACTGGCCGACGGCGGTGATCCCGTCGCCCTTCAGCTCGATCGCGACCTGCTGCGGTCCCTTGGTGTAGCTGTAGACGGTGACGGGTACGGAGATCTCGTCGCCCTGGGTGAGCATCGGAGGGAGCGCGGCTTCGACGAAGAAGTCCTGCATGACCACGAGGGACGCGGTCGTGTTGCCGAGTTGGCCGTCGCGCCCGACAGCGCTCAGTCCGAATCGCCAGGTGGTGATGGAGTCGGCGAAGGGGACCTTGACGGTGGCGTGACCGGCTGCGTCGGTGATCACCTCCGGAAGCCACAGGAGGGTTTCGGGGAAGTAGTCGCGCACGATCGGCTTGGACGCCGGGCCGGCGGCGGGGAGCTCGACGGGCGAGGCCGTGCTCATGCGCGCAGCGGCAGCGGGAGCCCCGGGCCTGCTGTTGGGATTGCCCATCGAGCCCTCTTCGCCCTTGGCCCGCGTGCCCGTGCCGCCTTCCCGGTTGTCGGCGTGGTCCGTCGCCACCTGCTCGGTCTCGTAGCGGCCGTAGGTGTAGTCCGTCCAATCGGAAGCGATCCGGCGCCTGACGTGACTGAACAAGATCGGCACCAGCAGGATGAGGGCGATGGGCAGGCCGATGAACGACGCTCGACTCGACATCAGCCACGCCCGCTTGCCTGCGGTGAGAGGCTTCAGCAGTCCCTGCCGGATCACGGACAGGAATCCGAAGGTGAGCTGCGCCGCGATCGCCAGCAGGATCGGAAGCAGCAGAGCGGTCTTGGTGAATCCCAGCAGCCTTGCCAGGCGCGTCCCCTCGTCGATGACCACGAACGCTGCCGCGAGGTGACCCAAGAGGCTCGCGACAGGCAGCACCATCAGCACCCGGCGCAGGGTCGTGGCTGCGGTCCCCGCGAGCACGCGTCGCACGCGAAGTACTGCGCGAAGCAGCATCACCGAGCAGAAGGGCCCGAGGATCAGCCACGCGCCCTTGAAGGCAGCCTCGGATCCGCGGCTTCCTCCGTCGAACAACTCGGTCGCGATCAGTACGAGCACGCCGAGCGCGGGAGGTGCGAGTACGGCGAGCAGCCACTCGGTCATCAAGCCGCGGGTCTCGAGCTTGAGGCGCAGCGGGTCCACCTCGCTTGCGGTGTCGGAGGCGACGAGCAGCAGAGGCTTGCGAAAGCGGGATACGCCGTAGAGGCCAAACACGGTGAAGGCGGACAGGGCGAGGCCGACCAGCAACAGGATTGCCCATGCGGCGAGCTTCTCCTGCGTCTTGCCCACGACCTCCCGCGCTCGCTCGGCCACGACACTGGTGCTCGAGCCCTCGAATCCTCCCTCTTCTGGCATCGACGACAACGCAGCGAGGATCAACCCGCGCACCTCGGGGGGCGTGGTTCCATCGTAGGCCTGCGCGGCTTCGTAGGGCGCCGGCACCCGAAGCTCCCTGTTCGAACCGTACGGATCGCGGTAGGTTCGCGAGCCGCGACGAGCGACATTGAGATCGGCGTTGGTGGTGAAGAAGATCTTCTCGAGATCGGGACGCATCGCGGAGAGCGCGAAGACGGCCTCATCCGCCACGCCC
>JAKLDZ010000555.1 GCA_022703255.1 Myxococcota bacterium
CCCAGATCGGGCTCTTGTGCACGCACAGATAGCGGCTCTGGTAGGCGGCCACCAGATCGCGCGACGGCAGCGGAACCTCGTCGAGCGACGCAAGCCGCTCCCCACGCGGAGTCGGCTCGAACCGCAGCTCGTCACCGCTCCCCTTCCTCACGAGCAGCCCGTCGACCCCCGACAACGGACGCCCGTGCTCCACCGCATCCGCCACCCCCGGCGTCACAATCTCGCCGTCGTCCAGGGCGATCGCGTCCACGCTCGCGTCGAACAGCGGCGACGGGAACGCCACCGCCGCGTGTCCTCCGAGCAGGATCACGGCCTGGGGAGCGAGGCGGCGCACGACGCGGGCCGTTGCGAGAGCAGAGGGCATGTCGAGCGTGTGCAGGCTCGCGATACCGACCAGCCGGGGACGATGCGTGCGGAGCATCGACTCGAGAGACGGGCCGAAGCGCAGGTCGGCGATGGCGACCTCGTGGCCGTGGGAACGCAGGGCGGAGGCGATGTATTCGAGCCCGAGTGGCTCGACGCGGAAGAACGGACCGAGCCCGAAGCGTTCGTTGGGGGACTTGGGGCGGAGCAGCAGGACGCGCATGACAGGACGGGCAAGGTGATAGCACGTCGCACGCGACGACCGCGGGACTCTTCAACGATAGGGGCCCTGGGACGGCGGCCTGGAGAAGCTCTCCCACACCCGAGCGGCGAGACGGATCGCATCCTCGATCGCGCCGCACCACGCCTCTGGAGCAAGCGCGCCGGACGCGCGCGAGAACGTCACGCCCGCGTCCTCCAGGACCGGCTCCAACCCCTGTCCGCCCAGCTTCGTCAAGAGCGCTCGGGCCTCGGCTCCAAGCACCCGGCGAGCCACGTCACGCTGCCCGGCGCGAATGCTGTGCGCGCTGTCGAACGCCTTGTCTCCCAGCTCGATATCACGCACGAACACCGTGCGGAGCTTGTCGATCATCCCGGCCCGTTGCACCGACAGATCGATCCCCAGGGACGCAGGGAAAGAGGCGTGGACGGTGATCTCGTAGGTGTCGGCGGCGGTGCGTGCGGCGCGGGCCGACAGGGCGATGTCGCCGACCTTGCCCTCGAGGAGCAACGGGGTCCGTGACGCCTCGAGCTGGAGGCGATCGGCGAGTGCGGCCCAGCAGCGGGCGTGCCCGGCGAGCGCGGAGGCGGGCGGCACCTCCCGCGCGATCTCGCGCACGAGGGCCGAAATCCCTGCGGCGCGGTGGACCCAATGCGTCACCCGCTCGACCTTCGGCAGCGCGACGAACCCCGCGTCGGTGGAGCCTTGCAGAACGAGCCAGTGCCCTTCGTCGTTCATCCAGCCGTGGACTTCCCGCAACCACGACTGCACGTCGGGTACGAGCAGCGCCTCGGCCCTGGCGTGATCGTCGGCCTCGACCTCGTATTCCAGCTCGAAGTCGCTCTGCTGGCGAAACGACTCGGCGATGAGCGACAAGCCGCCCCGCTTGGCAACGTGCAGGCCGAGGTCGAGCGCGGGAGACAGGCCGGCCCACACCTCGACGCGCGGGGAGTCCTCGCTGAGCGGGCCGAGGAGTCGAACGGGGAATCCGTTGACGGCGCCGTCGGCCGAAGGCGGGGTCATGGGGCCATCCCACGGAGAGAACTGCAGACCGAGGGACTGCGCAGCGGATCGCACGAGCCGCTCGACCTTCTGGCGGAACCCGGAGGGCGTGGAAGGGAGGTTCATTTCGAGGGCCGGGATCGGTGCGGGGACGGGGCGAAGCGGCGCGATTCTGGCCATCACGGCGTACCACGTTTCGCGGCTTTCGAGGCCCCCGGGAGCGGAGCGTGGTACCCTCCCGCATCGAAAGGTCGCACGCATGGCGCAGGACCGCGACAAGGCGGACCGCATCCCCAACACCGAAGCCTTCCGCGAGCTCGTCGTCTCGGCACGCGTCTACTACAAGAACGACAGGCGCATCGACTGGGCCGAGTGGCAGCACCTCACCAACGAGGCTGCGGAGCACGGGCTGGGCGACGAGGATGCGTTGCGCGCAGCGAGGGAGGCCTTGGGCAACGGCTCCTGGAGCCCGCCCCTGGCGCCGCCTTCGAGCTCTTCGAGCGGAAGCGCGCGCAGCCTGCGCTCGGTCATGGGCCCCGACAGCCTCGAGGCGGTGAGCATCGAGACCGCGGATCAGGCATCGACGACGACGAGCCGCTTGAAGCCGGGCGTGGTCATCAACGACACCTACCGGCTCGACAAGGAGATCGGATCGGGCGGGATGGGGGTCGTGTGGCGCGCGTCGCACACGAAGCTGGGGACGGTCGCGGCGATCAAGTTCCTCAAGCGCGCGGTGGACGAGGAATCGGCGGCGCGGTTCCTGCGCGAGGCGCGGGCGACGGCGCGGCTGGAGGGTCCGCATCTGGCGCGGGTGTTCGACTGCGCGCAGCTCGAGACGGGCGAGCTGTTCATCGTGATGGAGTACTTCGAGGGGATGGGGCTCGACGGCGTGCTGCGTCGAGACGGCAAGCTGCCGGTCGTGCGCGCGGTGGACTACATCCTGCAGGCCTGTGCGGGGCTGGCGGCGGCGCACCGTCGCGAGATCGTCCATCGCGACATCAAGCCGGCCAATCTATTTCTCGCGCGGACCGAGGACGGCGGCGAGCAGATCAAGCTGGTGGACTTCGGGCTGTCGCGCCTTGCGCAGCCGGATCAGGGAGAGGGGCTGACGCGGCAGGAGATCCTGCTGGGGACTCCGGAGTACGCGCCCCCCGAGCAGTTCGGCAACGCGATGAACGCGCGTGAGCCGGCGGACATCTGGGCGCTCGGTGCCACGCTCTATTGCCTGCTCACGGGCGGGCCGCCCTTCCGCAAGAAGCCGGAGCTCGACGGCCTCCACCAGATCTCGGATCTGCTGGAGCGCGTGATGAAGGCGCCCCCGTGTCCGGTGACGACCGTGCGCGAGGACGTCCCTGCGGACCTCGAGAAGGTCATCTTCAAGTGCCTGGAGAAGAAGCCCGAGGACCGCTATCCGAATGTCGGTGACCTCGCCCTCGACCTGGCCCGATTCGGCTCCGCGGGGGCCGACGCGCAGGCTGCGGAGGTCGTGGGCATCCTCGCCTCGGCGAGCCCCGCGACGTCGTCGCCCGACAGCAGACGCTCCCCCTCGCTCAACGTGCGCGTGACCGTGCTGTCGCCGAGCGAAGCCGCCCGCAAGACCCCTGCGCGATCGTCGGACCGGACCCTGTGGATCGTCGCCGTGGTGGTGATCGCGGCGATCGCGGGGCTGGTGTTCGCTCTCCGATCGTAGGGCTTGGGGGACGGCGAGGGCGACCGTCGCGGGAGCGTCGGGAGAACGGGACGCAGGTCAGTTCTTCATGTCGGAGATCTGATCTGCGGTGACGGTGCGGTGGGACTT
>JAKLDZ010000556.1 GCA_022703255.1 Myxococcota bacterium
TGATCTTTGCATGAAGCGGATGCTGCTTTGGTGTGCGTGCGTAGCGGTCACGGCGCTGGCGTGCGGCGGTGTGAAGCCTCCCAAGAGCCCCGAGCGAGCCGTGGAGGAGCCCACCGCGGAGACGTCGGAAGCGGAGAAGCCCGCTGCCTCGGAGGCGTCGCCAGCCCCGGCCGAGTCGATTTCGCCTGCGGAGGCGAAGCCGTCGTGTGAAGGACTGCAGCAGAGCAAGCGCAAGGTCACCGTCGGTTGCGCGTGGTACGACCACGGGCAGAAGAGCAAGTGCGTCGACGAGTGACGGCGCTCGCCGATTGATTCGTGCAACGAACGATTCTGTCCCGTGGGGGGACGGATGGGGCCTACTGCGCGGCCTCGAACTCGCGGAAGCGTCGCTCGAGCTCCCACTGCAGGGAGGCTCTCGGGCTCGCATCGAGGAAGAGCTTGCAGGCCGGGGTGGGGGGATCTCCGTAGGTCGTCGCGACGGTGGGTGAGCACTCGGGTACCGACTTCAGGGAGTCGATCGAAGTGAACAGGCTCTGTCCCTGGGCGAAGGACTTGTGCAGGCTGGTCCGTGCGAGCTTCTTGAGCTGCTTGTAGTCGAGGCCTTGCGCCATGACCGCGCGGTAGTACTCGCCCGCCATGCTCGACCGCGAGACCCCCTGATCATCAGTCATGAGGGCCACCGGGATCTCCTCCTGGATGTACCTGCCGAGCGGGTGAGCGTCGCCGCTCACCTCGAGGATCTGGATGTTGCTGCTCAAGCCGATCTCCACCATCACGTCGCGCTGCTTCATCTCCGCGAGCAGCGCGTCGGGGTCGGTCTCGCCGAGGACGTCGACGCCGTGACCGATGCGCTCGGCGTGTGCGATCTGGACCGCCTTCCGGATGTGGTTGACGCCGGAGATGGTGTAGCCGGAGGGCATGTACTTCGGGGCGAGCTCACCGGCGTGCAGGGAGATGTGCAGGGGGCTGGAGCCGGCATAGGCGCCGTGCAGATAGCCGAGCATCTCCATCTGACGGTCATAGGCGTTCAACGCCGCGGTGCCGTCCTCGGGTCCGACGAGGTTGAGTGCGACGAGGCGAGGCTCGACCTTGGCGGCCTCGAAGGCGGCAACCATCTGGGCGAAGACACCGGGGCCGCCGCCGGAGCGGGAGATGTAGACCATGAAGCGGAACTGGACCCGGCAAGCAGGCGAGGGGTTGGACCCGCCACAGCCGAGGATCTGCCTGGCTCCTGTTTCGGCCTTCTGGATGTCGTTGAGGATCGCGTTGACCGACGCCGGCCAACCGGCATCGGCCAGCAACGCCGCGTGAAACCCTGGCAACGCCGCCGTCGTGAGGGTCCCCCCCTGCCAGACGTCGCTCCCCTTCGAGCTCGCCGTGGAGTTCGAGAACAGCATCGGCTCCAGGTAGATCTGGTTCTCGGACTCCGCGCGCTCCATGACGTCGGCCAGGCAGTCGTCGTGGTGCGCCGAGCCGGAGATCGCGCCGTACTTTCCGAAGGTGGCGAAGAAGTGGTCGTGGCCGGTCTCGGCTCCCGGGACGAAGTCCTTCATGGACCAGGCGCGGACCACCTGATCGAACAGCGCGTCGCCCGGCGAAGGGACCGGCGAGACTCCCGACGAGCAGCTCGTGGCCAGCGCGAGCGAGCTGTTGTTGATGCAGTACTTCGTGGTCCCGGCGAGGGTCTCGGCGCGCGCCCACTCCATGTACGTCTCGGCGTAGATCGCACCAGACAGGTGCATGTGCAGGTCGCCGCCCTTGGGCACCGCGGTGAGGAACTGCGGCAGAGCGGTCGGATCCGGGTCGTTGACCAACGCTTCCATCCGGTCGGCCGCACGCTGCTCGTCCGCGAGGGCGCACAGCGTCGCGTTCTTGCACCCCGCGTCGGAGGCCGAAGCCTCCGGCCCGGTCTCCGAATCCGGGGCGTCGTCTGACGCCGCGTCCTCGGTCGATGCCTCGCTCTCGCCGTCCGCGGATGCTTCGTTCTCCGAACCATCCTCCGCGGCTGCGTCCCCGCCTGCGTCCGAATCAGCACCTGCGTCCGACTCGACTGCCGAGTCGGGCGCCGCGTCGAGGGGCGTGCCGTCGCCCGCGCCATCGTCAGCCCCTTCGCAGCCTGCAAGCAGAGCGAAGAGCGTTGCACCAAGGAGACTCCAGGTTCTCATCGAAAGACCTCGCTTCGGGCGGGGCGCACGGACGCGCGTCGGCAGGGGCCGGATTCCTGATGGTACGCGGGGAGCGGGGCTCGGACAACGCAGGTGTGAGGCCGCGGGGCTCCCGGTGTCAGATCGGGTTGACGACAGGCTGGGTCGAGACGGTAGAGACCGACGGCCTCCACTCGAAGCGGTCGATCAGGGCGCTCATGTTCATGATGGCGTCGCCGGCATCCCAGACGGCGAAGCGGATCGTGATCACCTCGCCCGGGGGCGCGGAGGAGAGGCTCTCCAGCCATCCGGTCGCCGCATGCGGCCCGCCCTGCGTGGTCTGGTCATAGCCGGTACCGGTGAGCAGGGACGGACCGAGCGGACACGGGAAGGACGCGCCCGCATCCGTGGTCAGGGGATTGCACGCCAGCAGCAACTGGCTGTTCGCGCCGAGCGTGTTGCCCGCGGAGTCGAAGCTCACGTTGCCGTTCTGCGACCCCGGCGGCGCGGGAGAGACGAGGGCAACGAACACGTCGGCGTACGCGGAGCAGACCCACATCGGGAACTCGTACGAGTAGACGTTGAATCGGAACCCGAAGCCGTGGGCGTTGGTGGGAACGCGCACCTTCACCTGGAGCGCCGCTGGATCGTGGACCGAGGTGGAGGGCGAAACGCCGGGGCACAGCGACGAAGGCTTGGGGAAGCCCAGGGGGGCACCACCGGTCGTCCCCATGTTCGCCGTCTCGGCATCCACGTACCCCGGCTGCCCCGGCGTGCGCGCCGAACCGGTCGACAGCACGAGCAGGTTGGCCCCTTGCTGCGCCTTCGCCGGGCCGAACGCCGGCATGATCCCGTGCGACGCCGCGGCCATCCCCAGGCTCCCGTCGGCCCTCACGTACTCCGCGGAGATCACGCCCCAGCGCTTGTCCTTGCCCACCCCCGCATCCGTCGTCTGCGCACACAGACCGATCGCCCGCGCCGCTCTCATCGGATCCGGATCGTCGAGCGCAATCGCGTCGTCGCACGCCACCGCGGCGTTGTCCACCGAGCCGTCGCAGTCGTCGTCGACGCCGGGCTTGCCGATCGGTCCCGCGCCGTCGAACGCACCAGGATTCACGGCAGTGTCGCAGTCGTTGCAGTCCCCCGAGGTGAAGGCCCAACCGTCGCCGTCGTGGTCGGTACTATCCGTAAACTGACAGTTCCC
>JAKLDZ010000557.1 GCA_022703255.1 Myxococcota bacterium
TAGTTCCACAGGCTGGCTTGCAACGGCGCGTCACTGTGGCTGGCCTTGTTCACGAAGTCCTGCTGCTCGGCGGCGCAGATGAAGCGGTCGGGCAGGCAGGTGGTCATCATGGTCACGGTCTTGTACTTGCCGACGAGCATCTGGAAGCCGAGGCCGACCGAGAGCCAGGGCAGTGGCGCATAGGCGGCCCACACCCCGGGCGTGATCAGCGCCGAGCCGTCCATGTTCAGCAGCATGTAGCGACCGGGGTTGGCCTGGCCCGCGACGGTCTCCGGATAGCGTGGTCCGGCGGCGTAGGGCGAGTAGGCGCCGAGGGCGAACATCGCCTTGTCGATGCCGAAGGAGTTGCTGATCGCGAGGGCGGGGATCGGAACGATCTGGGAGCTTCCGTTCACGGACGGGAACGTGCGATCCCAGGCTTGCCCAGTGGGCTCGCCGGTGTTGGGGTCGTACTGGCGCACGCGGGCGACGCGGGTGTAGCGCGAGTGGAAGACCATCGCGCTCGCATCCACGAGCACCTGGTTGCCGGCCTCGAGGATCCCGGCCGGGTTGTAGTAGATCGCACCGAGATCGTCGGCCCCCGCCACGAACGCGCCGCCCCTGCCCATGGGACGTACACCGCGATCGGAGAAGAACAGACCGCCCGCCTCGGCGCGCGAGGCGCCCAGCAACGCGGCCATCGCGAGTGCACACGTCTGCGCCCGGCGCATCGCTCTGGGCTGCTCGCGCATCAGTCCCCGGTCCTGCCTCGAACCACCGTGTAGAACTGCTCCATCCCACGGCTCGGATCCGTCAGCAGATCGCTCAGCGATCGCGCGATGTTCCCGTAGTCGTCGGCCGATAGCGGTCCCTCGTCGGAGCTGTCGATCCGGTTCACGTCCGCGGCCGCGTCCACGAACACCTCGAGCGGTGTCTTCGATGGTTTCCCTTCCTCGATGGGCTTGACCAGGTTTGCCAGCAGCCGCTCGACGACATGGTAGCGATCGAACTCCGTCTCGTGATCGGGGTCCGCCGTCTCGTCGGGCTCGAGGGTCATGACCTGCAGGATCTGCAGGGCGATATCCGCCGCGGCCGCCGGGGACACCTGCCCCGGCTTCGCGTCGCCCTCGGGAGCGGCGAGCTGCGCGAGCACGTTGAGCACCGGCGGAAGCGTCTGCCCGTCGCGCAGCATCTGCACCAGGTCGGTGGAGGTCGCGAGCACGGCACGCATCTCTTCGGAGTCGTCGACGAAGTCGAGCAGATACTGCAGGACGTACTCGATCTGCGCGTGGGCGTGGTCTGCGCGGAGCTTGTCGAGCAGGTCCGCGATCGCGGCGAACAGGGGGTCCTCGATGAGCTCCGCGGTCTTGGAGGCGAGCTCGAAGCGCGCCCACGTGCAGCCGCCGCCCACCTCGCGCGTGGGGCATTGGGCGTTGAGCTGCTCACGCAGCGCAGACACCGCCCTCAGCAGGACCTTCGCCACCGCAGGATTGCGGAACTTCGCGCTCGTTCCCATCCCCTCCACCGCCAGGAACTGATCCACCAGCTGCGACCGGGCCTTCAGCCAGCGGGCACGTCGATCCGCTCGCTCCTCGGGCGTGAACCCCTTGGCGGACTCGAACCGCGCATCCATCCCGTCGAGCGCGTTGGCCGCCAGATCGAACGGCGTCGTCTGCGCCTTCACCGTCACGCCGTCGCTCCAGTACGTGGACTTGTTGCCGCTGCGGTCGGTGAGCTGACGCTTCGAGGCGTAGTCCGTGCTGAACAGGGCGCGCACCATGCTCGCGGCGATTTCGGAGCCGCGACGCTCGGTGACGGGCCAGTGGTTGCCCTTGCGGTAGCGGTGGCTCTCGACGCGCTGGTCGAGGAGGACCTTGGAGATGCGATGGGCTGCGGGGATGAGGTCGGTGACGAGCTGGCGAGCGAGCATCGGCTCGTAGCTCACGACGCCCGATTCGGCGCAGTACTTCGCGTTGAAGTCCGGAGCGTCGCGACGCCAGGTCCCCTTCTTCTCGCACTCGGGACCATGCTGCTTGCTCGCCATGTGCCGGTGCAGCGTGGCGACCAGATCGGTGAACAGGTCCTCGCGATCGTGGTCGTAGAAGGCGCGCAGCAGCGGACGCATCGCCTGGTTGAAGTCGAAGTGTTCCCACAGGAAGATCGTCGCGGCGTCGCGTACCCGCAGCGTGTCCTCCGCGTTCAGGCACTTGTTGAGTCCCGACGACGGGCTCTTCGGACAGAGCGGCGACCCGATCGGATCCTGCAGGTCGGCGAGGAACAGGTTGAGCTGGGAGTTGGTGCCGTTGCGGCTCGGATCCAGATCCGGCATCGGCAGGTTCCACGAGTCGCTGCCGAAGAACACCAGACGCGACATCGCGGTGTGCGTCGGATGCGTGGTCAGGCCCTTGATTCCGCTGGAGGCTTCGAAGGTCGCATCCATGTCGGTCAGGTTGCCCAGGCTCTGCAGGCACGCGTCCTTGACCACCAGCGTGGCCTTGTGACGGTTCACGAAGTCGGCCGGGGGATTGGGATCGGTCTCGAGCTGCGCCTGCACGTAGAAGTGCGCGAGGTTGTTGACCTCGTACACCGAGCACTCCTCCACCACGCTCTGCTTGCTGCTCGGGCACAGCACGTTGAACAACGCGTCGCTCGGGTAGTCCGCGGGCACCGTCAGCCCCAGCACTCCCGCCACCAGGTGCACCGTCGCACCCTTCTTGTTGCACGCCGTCGTCCCCGTCGTGTCGTAGATGATCTGCAGACTCCGCTGGAACGCGCTCCGGTTGAACGCCGAGTCGGGACTGCTCCGATCCACCGGGACGTGCGGCTGCTGCCCGTCGTTCGACTCCAGGTTCAACGTGAACCCGTTGATGTCGTCCGGATCGTACGACACGCGATCCCGGTACTTGAAGAAGTTCGAATACGCTCCGGCCAGCAGCAACGAGCGATCGTCGGCCAACGCCACCAGCAGATCCTCGAGCAGCGAACGTCCGTTCGGATCGCCGTCCGCCGGCCCCACCTCCACGATCCGCGCGAAGTCCTCCGCCAGCTCGTCCCACAACGTGCTCGTCGCCGGAATCCCTGCCTCCGCGTGCTCGTCCGCGATGCGCTTGAGCTCCAGCCCCACCCCCACCAGCCGCGCAACGTCCTGCTCGTGGTTCTGCAGAAGATCGAGCGCCATCTGCAGGTAGTCGTCGCTCTCCGGATCCGACAGCACCTGCCCCGCTGCCCACGCCAGATCCACCAGCGGCGAGGTGGAAGCGTCGAACTTGCGATAGCTCAGCTCCCGCCCGCCTTCGTACGTCGCCTTCGCCCCGTCCACCCGATCGCCGAGAAGCA
>JAKLDZ010000558.1 GCA_022703255.1 Myxococcota bacterium
GTTCGACCTGTGTCGGAGGAGCTGCTGGTGGAAGCAGAGAGGGACGTCTAGCTCGAGGACCGCGGCGATGGACGGCGCGCGGAAGTTGGACTCGACCAGCAGGACCCGGGCGCGGCCGAACTCGGAGAGCGCGAGGGCGAGGGGGTGGCCCACATCGCCCAGACCGATCACGAGGAACCTTCGGGAGGAGCTTTCGTTGGCCATGGTCAACCGATGAGCACCCTTTCTTCGGGGTGGTGGATGGGCTGTCGGACGCGGGGCTCGCCGAGGGTGAGGGCAGCGGTGAGGGGACCGACGCGGCCCACGAGCATCACGACGATGATGATGAGCTTGGCGGGGATGGAGAGCGAGGGGGTGAGGCCGGCGGAGAGGCCGACGGTGCCGAAGGCGCTGGTCGCCTCGAAGAGCAGCTTCAGGGGGTCGTGATCGTCGACCGCCATGAGGAGGAACGCGGCGGCGCCGACGATGACCGCGGAGCCGGCGGCGACGACCAGGGCGCGCACGATCACGGCTTCGGGCAAGGTGCGGTTGCCGATTTCGACGCGTGCGCGGCCGCGGAGCTGGGAGCGCAGCGCAGCGAAGAAGACGGCGAGGGTGGTGGTCTTCACGCCGCCTCCGGTGGAAGCGGGGGAGGCGCCGATGAACATGAGCACCATGGTGAAGAACAGGGTGGCGGGCGCCATCTTCGCGCAGTCGAGCAGGTTGAAGCCGGCGGTGCGCGAGGAGACCGAAGTGAAGAACGCGCCGAGGACATGCGAGCCCACGCCGAGCCCGGACATCGACGCGCGCGACTCGAGGATCAGGTAGCCGACGGTTCCCACGAGCAGCAGGATGGCCGAGGTCGCGACTGCGAGCCGGGTGTGCAAGCGGAGGTGAACGCGCCGTTTTCGCACCCACCTCGACCAACTCGATCGGATGATGTCATCGAACACCGGGAAGCCGAGCCCTCCCAGGATGATCAGTCCGCAGATGACCAGGGGGACGAACGGCGCGCTCACGTACGGATTCAAGCCCTGGGGGAGCGTCGAAATCCCTGCGTTGCAGAACGCGCTCACGGCGTGAAAGACGGCGTGGAACACCGCGGACTCCGCCGCTTGCGGATCGGTGCGGAACTGCCAGTACAGCGCGACCGCACCGGACGCCTCCACGAGGAGCGTCACGATCACGATCTCCTGAACCATCCGGCGGACCGATGACAGCGAGTCGGCGTCGAGCACCTCGGCCATGGTCGCAGCCTGCCGCACACGAAGCCCGCGCGATGCCACCGTCGCGGCCGTCGTCCCGAGCGTCATGATCCCGAGCCCGCCCAGCTGGATCAGCAACAGAATCACCACGTGACCGAAGCGCGTGTAGGTCGTGGCGATGTCGTTGACCACCAACCCTGTCACGCAGACCGAGGTCGTCGCGGTGAACAGTGCATCGAGCAGGGAGACCGAGGTGATGTCTCGAACCGAGGCGGGGAGCAGGAGCAGGAGGGTTCCGACGGCGATGAGCGCGACGAAGGAGAGCACGGCCATGCGGGCGGTGTTGGCCACGAGGATCGCGGCGAGGAGCCGAACGGGACGTCTGCGCACGACGGCGGCGAGCAGGAGCGTGAAGATCATCCCGCCGGTGTAGAGCGCGTTGGGCGTAGCGACCCAGGACGGGGTCGCTGGCGTCATCGCGACCTCGACGAGGGCGCGGACCTTGGCCTGGGCGAACAGCAAGGCGAGGAGCAGGCAGGCAGCTTCGACGGCGAGCTGACGGAGGGCAGCGCGCTTGCGGATCATGAGTCGAAGGACGTGGAACAGCGCCCAGCCGAACAGCGGGAGCTGGAGGATGCCGATGGGCAGGAGCCAGACGCGCTCCTTCGGGAGGGTGAACTCGAGCACGATACACAGCGTGCTGACCGCCAGCACGGCAGGCGCAAGGCTGCCCCACCGGAGCAGAAGTCCCTCCCACCAGGCTCGCAGCTTCACGGCGAGGAAGGGGGTGCAGGCAGGATGGTCGTGGGGGACGGCGGCGCCTCTGGGGTCGCCGCAGGCGACGGCTTGTCGGCCTTCCTGCGCTCCATCTTCTTGCCGTCAGAAGGCGTACTCGGCGTCGTAGCGCCCTGCTTCGGCAGTGGAGGCTCGGGCACTACCGGCCCCAACAGACCGCCGACATCCTTGTTCTTTCCGCTTCCTCCTTCGCCGAGGCTCTCCGCGTCGTCCTGCTCCTTGTCGGCCGGATCCTCAGCCGTCTTCGCGGTCGCGGGAGCGGACGCAGACGGCATCGCGCGCGCCGGCTCGTACTCGGGCGCGGGCAGGTCGGGTCGGGCCTGACGAGCAGCCGGGCAACCGGCCGCAACGAGGAGCAACGACGCGGAAAGCACAGCGACAGGCATGCGCATGGAATGGCTCCGTCTCAGAGAGGGGTCGCGCCCCCGGGTTCCTCGATGACCACGCCGCTGTCGGGACTCGGAAGGAACGGGTCCTCAGCCTCGGTGCGCGGTCGCTTGGGAGGAGTTGGAGATCGACGCTCCAACCCCGGGCGTCCGGCGCCCGTGGCGCGGGGGGCCGCGAGAGCGATCCCGGACGCCTGCGGACGCGGCGCGCGGTCGTCGGAAGAGACCGCGCCGGAGCAACCCGGAGCGCCAAGCGCCGCGATCACGAGCGCGGCGGCAACCCGTCGCGGCATGCGTTCGCGTGCGCGAGCAGGGCAGGGGAGAGGAGCGTCGGCGGGGATCATCCGCCCACAGTCCTACTCGCAAACCGCCACCGCGTCGATGGCGCCGCGTCGGGGGCCACGCAGGGCCGATCGTGCTATCAACGCTCTCCAGCATGCTTCGCCCGCCCGCGTTGAAGCCCGGTGACCGGATCGCGGTCATCGCCCCTTCGGGTCCCTTCGAGCCCGCCTTGGGATGGCGCGGCCTGGGGTGGCTCGCGAGCCGGTACCGCGTGGAGTTCTCCCGGGCCATGTTCCGCTCCGAGGGCTACCTCGCAGGGTCGCGTCAGCGCAGGGCGACCGAGCTGGCGCGAGCGATCGAGGAGCCCGAGGTCCGGGCGGTGATCGCCATGCGCGGCGGATACGGACTGCACCACATCGCGCACCTGCCAGACTGGAGCGTATTCGCGCGTCACCCCAAGTGGATCGTGGGGTTCTCCGACGTGACGGCGCTGCACGTGGAGGCGACGCGAGCCGGGGTGATGTCCCTGCACGCGCCGATGGTGGCACTGCTGGGACGAGGCTGTCACGCGGATCGAAGCCGTTGGGTTCGCGCGATCGAAGAGCCGTGCGAACAACGCTGCTGGAGCGAGCTGGAGGTGATCCACGAAGGCTCCGCGCGAGGCAC
>JAKLDZ010000559.1 GCA_022703255.1 Myxococcota bacterium
TGCGACCGTGGTGTCCCACGAGGCCGATGCCAGGTAGTAGCACTCCCCGCCCGACACCGGCGTGGACGCCGAGGTCGCCGGGTCGATCTTCACCTCGACGAGGCGCACGCCCTGAAGCGAGCCCTTCGATGCCTTGCCGACAGGGCTCGTCACCTGATCGATCACCATCGTGCCCGAAGCCTGGAACGCAACCTCGATCGCGGAGTCGACGTCGTCGCCGCCGCGGAACATCACCACGCAGTGCGTGCAGGTGGAGTAGTCGTCGTCCGGGGCCTTGGACAGGTCGAAAGAGCCCGCAGACAGCGTGCGGCCGGGGCGCTCGTTGAGCTCGATTCTCAAGGTCCCGCTGGCGCCCTCGGCGACGACGTCGGACTCGAGCCACCCGGCGAGCTTCGCGTTCTTGAATGCAGCGGCGGAGACGACCGTGCAGTCTCCGGGGCCCTGCCCAGCCTGGCCGGCGGAGCCCGCGTCCCCGTTGCCTCCCTTCCCCTCGCCCCAGTCGTCCTCCGACTTGGAGCCGCAGCCGGCAACCATCGCCGCCGCAAGGGCGGAGATCAGCACTGATCGAAGGAGATGACGCATGACGAGTTCCGCGGGTTCATGTCAACGTGGAGGTGGTCGCACAGCTCGGCGTAGGCGAACCGGAAGCCCGCGTCGCAGGCCATCTGGGCGTACTTCTTGGAGTAGAACTGATCGGGCAGATCGAGGCCGTCGCCGTACATGTGCCGCGAGTTGTTCGAGCAGGTGCCGGGGCAACCCAGGGGATTGCCACACATGGCCTTGCAGACCGCTTCCTGGTGCAGGGGAGAGCGGTAGCCGCTGTTGATGCTGACTGGCACTCCCACGGCATCGCGGAAGCTCTGCAGGGCCTCGACCATGGCGGGACTGACCAGCACGCGCCGGCTCCATCCCTGGCTGACCTCGGTGTCCACGAGCTCGCGCAGGGTGAAGTTGTCCGACAGCTTCACGTGCGAGTAGTCGTACTTCTGGCCCGTGTCCGGATTGTACAGGTCGTCGATGTCGATGAAGCACTCGGGTGCTGTGTCGCTCGACCCGAGGTGGTTGCCATACACCTTCGTCAGGGCCGCGTCCTTGCGGGTCTGGATCTTCACGCCGGAAGGGAACTCCAGGACGGGACAGCTCTCCGGCGCGCGACAGCCGTTGTCGGATTCGTCCCCAAGGCGGGGCTTGCACGACCACTTCTCGGTCTCGTGGGAGCAATACCAGGTCTTCTCGCAATCCCGATCGGTGTGGCAAGCGTCGATGCAGACCTTCTCGTTCCCGCACACCCGCTGGGTGCCGTCCACGCCGCCGTTGCAGTCGTCGTCGGTGCCGCACGGCTCGCCAATCGCCTTGCGCGACACACACGTCCACGTGGGCAGCGAGCGGTCGCAGACCGCGCCCTTCGCGCAGTCCGTGTCTTCGTGGCAGCCGAGGATGCACTTGCCCGATTGGGAGCTGCAGACGCGGGCGGCCCCTTGCGCGCCCTTGTTGCAGTCCGAGTCGCTCGCGCAGGCGGTGCCGAAGCCCGGATAGGGAGCGCTGCACTTCCAATGAGGAGACGCGCTCGTGTCGCAGGTGGAGCCGGCGGGACAGTCGGCGTCGGAGTGACACGCTTCGATGCACGAGCCGCGAGCGGGTCCGCTGTTGGCGCAGACCACGCCGGCGCCGGGATTGCCGTGGTGGCAGTCCACGTCGGAGTGGCAGGCGGTGTCTCCTTCGGAGCAGGTCCGCGGACGGAGGCTCTGCTTGGGCTTGGAGTCCGTGTGCACGAGGGGGGTCTTGCCCAGGTAGGCCACGATGGCGTTCCAGACCTGGAAGTGCAGGTTGTTGCCTCCGTTGTAGACCCAGGGGGTGTACGTGTAGAGCGCTGCGGTGGCCGCGTTCTCGGGAGTGACCGAGTACTTGTCGAGGGACAGCTTCGCCTTGTGGGGCGCCCATCCGGCGATCGTCTCGCCGTCGGACGCGATGTCGTCGAGGTAGCTCCGCAGGCTCTTTGCAGCGCACGCGACCTGCTTGTCGAAGCCGAGGAACTGGGGGCTGCAGGGCTGGCCGTCGGGACACCCGCAGCC
The DNA here is from genome assembly GCA_022703255.1 of Myxococcota bacterium. GTDB lineage: Bacteria > Myxococcota_A > Polyangia > Polyangiales > Polyangiaceae > JACRCQ01. The sequence continues at coordinate 2,073 of JAKLDZ010000559.1, forward strand.
GAAAGCCCGATCGAGCGAAGCCTGGTCTGCGGGATTGCAGATGAGCCCCTGTTCCATCTGGATGCGGGTGAGGAACTCGATGGGGTTGATCTGGTACTGGGATGCGGCCTCGGCCATCGCCTGCGCAGCCGTCTTGCCGTTGCTCGTGTAGTCCGCCAGGCTCGAGCGGTTCCCGCAGTGCGTCTTCTCGAGGAAGGCCTGGATGCGATCGGCGTCGAGCGCCCCGCTGTCCGTCAGATCGCCGTCGGACAACACGTTCTCGGGGTCGAACGCGAGGAACTCGCCGTCGGCGGCGACCTGTTCACCCAGGGGCGCGGGAGCGCCGCAAGCTGCGAGGGATATCGCGAACAGCCCGAGGAGATGCAGCGAAGAGCGGTTCATCGATCATCGATCCAAGCAACTGCCGGACCATGCGCGCGGGTGGGAGAAGCGCCGACGTGACCAGACACCGAAGGGCTCCAGAATGGATCGCGAGAGATCCAGCCTGGCGCCCCAAGGATCCACCCCGGGGCACGAATCGGGCAGCCGGATTCGCGAGGCGGAAACGCGCGCCGCGGCTACGGTGCAGTGGACCGGGCGCAGCGAGATCCGATGCCGTCGGTGCCGTTGCCCACGCGCTCACCTGACCCCGCGTTGCGGTTGGCGACCGGCGCAGGCTGGAATGGAGCTACAGTGCCCTCGAGACATGAGACATCCAGCCGACACAGGCCCGCGATGGGCAATCTAGGCAAGGCAGCCGACGATCTGCTCGAGTTCGCTCTGGGGTTCAGCGTCGTGACCCTCTCGGAGCGCGACCTCGACGGCAACGACGCTTCCCTGTCCGGTCGGGAGCTCGGGGGCAGGTATCGGATGCTGGAACGCATCGGGGGAGGGAGCGCTGCGGAAGTCTACGAGGCCGCGGTCCTCACGACCGGTCAGCACGTCGCCATCAAGGTCCTGCGCAAGGAGCTTCTCGGCCGCACCGAGGTCGTGCGCAGATTCTACAGGGAAGCGCGCGCCGCCTCGCTGCTCTCGCACGCCAACGTCGTTCGCGTCATCGAGCTCGCCGAAGACCCCGAGGCGGAGCTGCTCTTCATCGTGATGGAGCTGCTCGATGGAGGCACCGTCGGAGGCTGGCTCGAGGGGCTCTCGGAGCCGCCGCCTCTGCGCGACGTCGAGGCCGTCATGATGTCGTTGGTCGAAGCCTTCGAAGCGGCCCACGCAGCGGGAATCGTCCACCGCGACCTCA
>JAKLDZ010000056.1 GCA_022703255.1 Myxococcota bacterium
GGACAGCGTCATGATGCGGGCATCGCGCTTGTCCCACAGCGACAGCTGCTTCAGCAGATCCTCCAGCAACGCGGGGTTCGGCGCCTTGCCGAACAGGCCGCGGCTGAAGCTGACCGTGTTCCACACCGACTCGAAGGCGTCAGTGGAAATCTCTTGCGGCACCAGGCCGATGGCGCTGCGCGCGGCGCGGTAGTCCGGGCTGACCTGACGGCGCAGGAACGCGCGCAGCGACCGGCGTTGCGCCGCCTTCCACGCGGCGATGCGCTCGATCGGTCCCACCTCGGTCTTCCACTTCGGAAGCCCGGCATCCATGTCGAGCGTGAGCTGCGCAGCCCGATCCCCGCAGAGCTCCTGGGCGCGGGCTGCGACCCAGCGGTCGAGCTCCACGCGCTCCTGCGTGACATCCTGTTCCATCCCGGCCACGAACTGCTGTGCAACGGCCTCGAACGTCGATGCCGCGGCCTGCCGGGCCAACTCCTCCCGCGCAGCCGACCAGCTCGCGAAGTGCTTCTCCCAGACACCGGCGCTCGGGACCTGCCGTTCCTTCGTAGCGAGGGCCAGCCAGTCTGCCGGGTTGACCCACGCCGCGGCATCCCCATCGGGACGCACCCGCACCGCCACCACCCGCTCGAACTCCCGGCCGGCTTCACTGCGCACCGTGCACAGGAACGTGAACACGATCGCGGGGCCGTCGCCCTTCACCACGGTCACCCGTCGGTCGAGGATGGCCGACGCATCGCCGAGCGGCACGTTGCGCACGCGATCCAGCGCACGTCGCACCACGGGGTGCGCGCGGCCCAGGAACCCCAACGGCCGCCCTTCGGCATCCCGTGTCAGTTTCGGATCGGTCGTGAACCGCAACACCCGCGCCTCGGGATCCCACCCCGGGACGTCATCCAGCCCGTGCACCCACGCGGGCGGGAGCTTCAGCACGAAGACCGCGTCACCGTCGTGCTTCACGGCATCTCCCGATCGAAGCTCGGCTTCCACGGCCTCGCACACGAGCCTGGTCAGGTCGAAGCCTCCGAGCGACTGCCCAGAACGCAGCGCCGCGTTCGCCTTCTCGACCTGCGTGGCCTCCGCGTTGAGGTCGATATCGCTCATCCAGGCGTGAGTCTTGGCCGACTTCTCGAAGTTGCCGATGGCGTGCTCAATCTCGCTCAGAAGCTCCTGGTACGCGGGCTGGCTCGTGTTCTCGTCGTGTGCGGTAAAGAGCGACTCGGACCCTGCCTCGCGCTTGAACAGCGATCCTTCTTCTTCCGCCAGCCCCTGAATGAGCCGTTCGGTGAGCTTCTCCGTGTCGGTGACGACCACACCGAGCGTGTTGGGCACGAACGTCAGCCGGGCCCGCTGGCGCTCGTACTTCGCCACGAGCCGCAGCAGGATCCGTTCCTCGAAGGTCCCCTCCAGGTACAGGTACCGGACCACCGGGTCGAAGCTCTGGCCGTAGCGATCGATGCGCCCGTTGCGCTGCTCGAGCCGGTTGGGATTGTAGGGGAGCTCCAGGTGCAGCAGGTGATGGCAGCGCTCGTGGAGGTTCAAGCCCTCGGCGGTCGCGTCGGTGCTCACGAGCACGAGGCCGTCTTCGGCCTGGAACCGCTCGGTGGCGGCCTGACGCTTCGCATCGGGGTCATCGCCCTGGATCGAAAGCACCTCGCCCTCGAGCTCCTTGCGCTCCAAGGCGGCCTTGATCGTGGCGAGTACCGCGGCCTGGCTGTCGGCGTACTCCGAGTAGACGAGCACGTTGGCGCGCGGCTCGGCTTCGCGGATCGCCTTGATCTCGGCCAGAATCCGCGCGAGCTTCGGGTCTTCGCTCTCCGCATCGTTAGCGAGCTGCACGAGCTGCTGCAGCGCTTCGTGCGTGGCATCGAGGGCTTTCGCCTTGTCTTTGGCGCGCCGCTGCTCCTTCTTCAGGTCGTGGGTGAGCTCTTCGAGCTTCTTCAGCAGCTCGTCCGCCTCGATGTCGCGGAGCTGCGACGCGATGTCTTCAGCCTCGAGCTGCGCTTGATCCGCCTCTTCTTCCACGGACAACGCGCCATAGCGGTCGACGCGGCGCTGGTAGTCGCGCAGTGTTCGCAGGCGTTGCTTGCGGGCTTCTTCTTCCTCGGAGCCCTTGCGGATGATGTCCGCGTAGCGGTCCGCCACGACCTCGAGCGTGGACTTGCACGCGCTCACCGTGGACACGGATCGCTTCAAGAGCGAGATGAACGCGAGCACGTCGCCGTAGCTTCGCTTGCGCATCGCCGCCTTGAGCCTGGGCGCGATCATCGCGAGCATCGCCGCCTGCAGCGCGGAGAAGCGCGGCTGCTCGGCCGTGCCGAACGCTACAGCCCGCGGGATCACCACGCGGGTCTTGAACAGCGGCTCGCCGGTCTGCGGATCCTTGATGTGATGCTTGAGCCTGCGCACCACGTGCTTGCGGTAGTTGTCGGCGCGTAGCGTGCCCCGGCCATCGACGAGGCTCGGGTCGAGCAGCTCCAGGATCGACGCGAAGTGCGCGTCGTAGCCGTCGTGCGGGGTTGCCGTGAGAAGAAGCAGTCCGTCGGCCTGGCGCGCGAGCACCTCGGCGAGGCGCCTGCGCCGGGAGTCTTCGTTATCACCAGCGCCGCCCAGCTTCACGCAGTGGTGGGCTTCGTCGATCACGACCAGGTCCCACGACGTGCGCTCCAGGTCGATCAGCACCTTCTCCTGCTTGGCGAAGTCGAGGGACAGCAAGCAGAGCGCGGCGTGGTCGAACGGGTTGGCGCCGAGCTCCAGCCCACGACGCTTCTCCTGCAACGATCCCCAGTCGCGGATCGCCTCAAACCGAAGGCCGAACCGTACGCGCATCTCGCTGTGCCACTGCTGGAGGAGCGGCCCCGCGGGCGACACGATGAGCACGCGGTGGGCCCTTCGCCGTGCGATGAGCTCGGCGATGATCATGCCCGCCTCGATGGTCTTGCCGAGACCGACGCCATCGGCGAGCAGCAGCCGCGGCCGCGTCATCGACAGCGCGCGCATCACGGGCACGAGCTGGTAGGGGGCGATCGTGAGGCGCCCCGGCTGCACGGAGAGCAACGCCGACGGGCCAAGCGCCTGCTCGAGGAGGAACGCCTGGTGGTACAGCAGCCACTCCTGCAAGCGTCCCGCGCGCTTGGGGTTGAGCGAGGTCGAGACCGGATCGACCTTCTCGAACGGCGAGAGGAGATCGATCTCGCGTCCGCGCAGATCGCCCTGGGTGCAGCGCAAGCGGTAGCGGAGCTGCTCGCCGGCGGGCTCGACGTGAACGACTTCCCACGAGAGCCCGCGTGCACGCACGGAAGTACCAGGGAGCAGGGTGTCGCGGATGGGGAAGCGGCTCGTCGTGTAGGGTGTCTGCATCGCGTTTTCCAGGCCCAGGGCGCCCTCGTGAAGCCCTGACCGCGGTCATCCTAGCTCCATCGGCGCGATCGCGATCGGGTCATGCGAAGTGGTTCGCGCGGGGGGCGGACGTTGGCTGTCACGCGCGGCGGGAGGATGACCGCACGGTGCTGGATGTGCGGGAACGACGACATGTGTCGCGAGGGGGTGGTAAGGACGCGGCGCCGCGCGCGGGGGGATCTTGCGCATGTTGCGGTCCCTCTTCTGGGGCCGACGGCCCCAGCGAATCGACAATCAGGTGCGACGTAGTAGGGGGGCGCGGTGGGCCCATGCCGCGTCCACGGTGTCGGTTCCGGGGGTGGCCAACGAGGCACCTACCGCACGATCTGCTGCAGGAGCTTGAAGCGCTCCGGATCGATCTCGGCGATGTGCAACTCTGCCCCCTTGGTCGTGCACTTCTCGGCTTCCTCCATCATGACGTAGATGGCGTCCACCGGCGCGATGCGCGGTCCGCCCGTCAGGATGGGCGTGGCGAGCCGGCGCCCCACGTCGCCGCCCACGCTCGAGAGCATGTCGCGCAGGGCAGCCCGCATGGTGCTCTTGTGGCTCGCCTCTGCCGCATGCCCCAGGAAGCCCAGGCAGCAGATCCACTCGAAGTGGGTGTTGTCGAAGACTCCGGCGATCTGGCTCCAGTACGCCTCGCCGTTGAACGGGTAGTAGGGCGGAGGAGCGTACATCTCGTACATGTGCTCGATGCCGATGTGCTTCATGAACCTGCGGGCGGTGTTGCCCTCGAGTCCAGGACCGCTTCCATCGACGGGCAAGACGATGGTGTCCGCTTCGGTAAGCGTGATGATGTCCTTGTTGTGGATGAAGATCTTCATGTGCTTGCGGTGCTTGTTCTTGCGCCTCTGCCTGCTGGTGTCTTCCTGACTCGTTGGACGCAGAATACGGCGTTCAACTGACAGCCGGGCGAATTCTTGGGGCTCTTGAAAGGGCTGGGATCTCAAACCCAACGAGGCCCGGGTGGACTGGCGGCTCTGCGTTGCTATAGGAACCGCGGCCTTCAAACCCCGGGTACCGCTCGGAGCTGCAACCGCGGCCCTTCCACATCTCCCGGGTTCGACATGCTGTGTCGCACGCGTGTGCACAATGGAGAGCATGCGTGCTCAGAGAAGAGGGGTAGGGCTGTTCGGCGTACTTGCCGTCGTGATCAGCACGGCGGGCTGCTACCAGGTGGCGCGGCAGGCACGCCTCGAGGAGGAGCATGCCCGCATCGATGCCAAGGCTGCGGACATGACGTTCAAACTCGTATGCAGGGACGGGCGGCCGTGGGGATCTCGGTGTGGGTTGGTCGCCAACGAGCTCGTCACGCCAGCGTTCAGGGCGAGGTTCAAGGCGAAGGTCTGCGCGGAGCTCGACGAAGAAGCGTGCGAGAACAAGCGGGTCAAGATGATCGCCGCCAGGTGGATCAATCGCTACCCATACGCCGACGCTGCACTGGCACAGCGGCTTTGTGATGCGGATCCAGAAGCCTGCCCCGGCATCCGCAAGTTCGAGGAGTTCCTGCTTCGGTCCCACAACCGCGAGGTGGACGCGATGGCGGAACGGGCGAAGCGGGATGCGTCCCGCCAGGCTGACGCCGACATGGAGCAGAACCGGCGTGCCATGGGAGAGGTCCTACAGAAGGCGGCAACGCAGATGGGAGGCGGGGTCGTTTGCGACACCCGACCGAGCGTGACCGGCGGTTCCTACACGACCTGCAACAAGTAGCTCCGCACCGGCTCCCTGAGGCAGTGGTTTGATGGCCGCGCGTACCACCGGACAAGGGTGTGGGCCGGATTGCCCACGCACGTCGGACCGCCACCGAGGACTGGCAGGGATGTCGTCGAGCGCTGCAGGTTCTATCCGGTCGAGCCGAGGGGAAGCAACACTCTCAGCCGCGTCATCAGGTAGTCGAAGTGGGTGAGCAGGTTCTTGGCACCCTCAAGATTGCCCGCTTCGAGCAGGTGAGCCACACCGTTGCGGAAGAGGTACGCAGCCGCCGGTCCGTCCTTCATGGTTTCCCAGCGCTGCGCAGCGTCTGCCATCGAATCGACCTGCAACGCCAGAGCGTCGCCGGTTGTCGGGCTGCGGGCCGTGTGCGATCGCAGCGTGTGGTGGCAAGGCGAAGCTCGAGGGCAAGCTCGTGCCGGTCGGACGTCGCGGCGGGACCGGAACGCTCGTGTGGGCGCCGGCGGACCTCGACCGCTGCCTGCGAGGGGAGCCTGCTGCTACGATCCGATCGGATCGTCCGGGTGCGCCTCCGACTCACGGAGATGCACATGGGCAACAACACGAAGTGGATGAGTCGATGGAACACCTGGGTAGCCCCGACGAGGCTCCCCGGGGTCTTTCAGAGACAGGAAGGAGGACACCTGGTCAGAGCCCGGGTCGTCGACCCGACCACGGGCAAGAAGAAGGAGATCCGGAAGGTGCTGCCGAAGGCCGACGCGGTCACAGCCCTGAAGTGGCTCGAGGACGAGAAGAACCGCATCAAGTCAGGAACGCCCTCGGCCACGCCTCAGAAGACGCGCTTCGCCGAATACGCAGCGTCGCTCTTCGAGCGGAAGGTGACTCGCAGGGACATCAAAAGCGCTCGCGGTCGTGAGCGCTGGGAGCAGACGCTCCGTCATCTGATCGGCGGCACCCGTGGCGTGAAGGGATTCGGCGAGATGTTCATGGATCAGATCCGTCCGGCTCACATCGACGATTGGCAGACCGGCATCGCGCGGCTCATCACCGCGGGAGACTACAGGCCGGCGTCTGCCAACGGGTGGCTGGGGATCCTCAAGCTCATCTTCAAGAGCGCGAAGCGCGACCTCGGGCTGGCAAGCAACCCGACCGAGGGCGTGCGGTGCTTCGACACCTCCGAGCACCCCGCGTACACCGAGGAAGAGCCGAACACGCTCAACGCCGATGAAGCCCACGAGTTCCTCGACTGCATGCGCTCGGACTACCCGCAGCACTTCGCGATGACCTACCTCGGCATCGCCCTGGGGCTGCGGCCCTCATCGATGCGTCCCCTGAGGCGCCAGGGCCCGACCCCTGACGTGCTCTGGGACCAGAACGTCATCCTCGTGCGCCGCTCGCACACGCTCGGCAACGAGGTGATGAACTGCCCGAAGACGGGGCGTCGCCAGCGCATCAGCGTGCCGCCGGAGCTCATGCAGGTGCTCCGCTGGCACGTCGAGACGCAGCTTGGGACGCCGGAGCAGCAGGAGCCCGAGCTGCTCTTCCCGGCCGAGGATGGCGGCTTCCGCAACGAGCACTGCCTGCGCATGCCCTTCGCGGAGGTACGCAAGCTCATCGGGCGCGTGCTTCGTCTGGTCGAGGCGCCCGCCGGTGGTACTCAGGGTGGTACTCAGACCGACCCGAGTGGTACTCCGAACGCAAAAACCGGCTGACGAGCTATCGTCAACCGGCCTTTTCTTCGGGGTTTTGTTGTAGGCGCGATTGGTTTCGAACCAACGACCCCTACCGTGTCAAGGTAGTGCTCTACCACTGAGCTACGCGCCTGCGCCCGGCTGCGCCGAACCCCTTCGGCTTCCCGAAGGGACCTCGCATCTAGCCGTCCCTCCGCCTCGTGTCAAGGCGATCATCCCGCCATCGACAACACCCGCTCCACCAGCTTCGTCACCCCCGCGTACACCTGCCCGATCCGCTCCGCCTCCATGTAGGCCGGCGTCGTCACGATCCGGTTCGCCTCGTCCACCACGATCCCGTCCACCTCGGCCTCCTGGTGACGCGCCCCCAGCTTCTCGAGATCCGCCGCAGTCCCGACGTCCTTGCCGATCGTCAGCAGCGGGTGATGCTGCGCACCCAGCGCCCTCGCGACGATCACCGGCGAGATGCAGATCGCGCCGATCGGCTTTCGCATTGCGTGCGCCTCGCGCAGCACGCGCTCCACCTCCGGGTCGATCGAGCAGGCCGCGCCGTGCACCGCGTAGTCCACGAGGTTCTTCGCCGCGCCGTAGCCGCCCGGCAGGACCACCGCGTCAAACGCTTCCATCCGCAGTGCCGAAAGGGGATTCGCGTTCCCTCTCGCGATCCGCGCCGCCTCCACCAGCACGTTGCGCGTCTCGCCCGTCGGCTCCTGCCGGGTGTGATCCACGACGTGAAGCTGCGGGATGTCGGGCGCGAACACCTGATAGGACGCGCCGGCACGATCGATCGCCAGCAGCGTACACACCGACTCGTGGATCTCAGCGCCATCGAGGAATCCACAGCCTGCGAGGATGACTGCGACCTTCTTCATGAGGCGCATTGTAGACCACGGTCACCGTCACCGTCACGGTCACGGCTCACGCGTCTCGGATCGACCACGACCACGGTCGGTCACGGTCACGGCGCGCGGTGCGCTTTCACGGACAGATCATCGCGTGGTCGTACGGGAACTCGAAGTGCTGCAGCACGGCGTCCATCGGCGCCTGCTGCACGCCTTCGCACCGCAGCGAGTCGAGGAAGTCGACGAAGTCCACCTTCTCGTAGCCGCGGTTCATCTGGGTCATGCGCGTCGAGGTGAAGGCCTTCCAGATCGTCTCGTCGGCGATCGTGGACGGGTCCCACGCCTCGCTCTCGGTGTCCCACAGGTGCCAGGCCATGGCCGTGACCATCATCTCGCCGAGCTCCTGATCGATGGGGCCGTTGGGGTCGGGCTTGGGCACGTAGGACTTGGGGGTACGGACGTCGTACCACCAGGTGGTGCCCTCCTGCTTGTCGAAGTAGATCGGCTTGCCGAGCATCATCTGGCCGTAGAACGTGGCCCACCCCTCGCTCCACGCCATGCCGGGCTTCTCGAGCATGCTGCCGCTGTGCTTGCCCGCTTCGCGCGGGGAGCGCGAGTAGGCGTCCATCATGTAGTGGCCGAACTCGTGGAGGATCACGCTCGCCGACCACTGGTGCGGTGAGTCGTCGGTGCCGGCGAGCAGCACCGCTCCCGTGTACAGATCCTGGCCGCCGTCGTACTTGACCGCTGCACCCCAGCCCTTGGGCACGTAGCAGGTGCCGTTCGCGCAGTCGAAGCGCTTGCCCGGCTCCCACAACGCCAACACATTGAAGGGCTTGATCGAGGGCGCGTAGTACAGCGCCTGGTTCAGCCCGTAGACCAGCAGCTCGTAGATGTAGAGCGCACCCGAGCCGTCGACCTCGCGCACCACCACCGTGCCAACGTCGGAGTTGCCATTCGTCGGCGCCGCCCAGTTCCAGTACTCCTGCGACTCGAGGTTCGAATACTGGTACGTCGAAGGACGCGCCACCGCGAGCATCGGCACGCCGTTGTCGTCGAACACCATCGGGAAGAACCACAGCCAGGTGTTCGCGGTCGGCGCCTTGGTCGCGTCGATCTGGAACTCACCATCCGGATCGCGCGTGTACGCGCTGCCGATGTACTCGTCGCCGTCGTAGGCCACGACCACCACCGAGTACGCCGGGTCGATCACCTGGTTGTCGTAGTCGTAGCCGGTGAGATCCTCCTTCACCGTCGGGTGCTCGAAGTGCAGCTTGCCCGTGATCGGATGGGACTCGCCACCCGCGTTGGACATGCACGTCGCGCCGTAGCCCGGCGACGCCTGGCACAGGCCCGTGTCGCACGAGGTCAACACCCACGCGCCCTGCGTGCACGTGCGATAGGAGTACTTGTCCGCGCACTCCGAAGCCCCCTCCACACACGTGCCTTCGATCTGACACGAGGCGCCGTCCACGTCGGTCTTGCAGATCATCCCGGTCTTGCACGCCCCGGAGACGACCTCCGGCGGCTGATCATCGGCATCGGAGACCACGCACATCTCGAGGGTGTGAGCATCGACGCAACGGCCGGTGGTGGGGACCTCGCCGCAGGGGCTCGCGGACGATCCCGCGTTGCCTGCGAAAGCTGCTGCGCCCGCGGCGCCTGCCGTGCCCGCAGCTCCCGCGGCGCCTGCCTCTCCGGCACCGCCCCCCTCGGGGTTGCCGGCGCTGCCGCCCTCCCCCTCCTGTTCGGAGTCCTTGCTGACGATGGTGCATCCGGCGAGGAGCACGAGAGTAGCCAGGCACAGAAAGGCAGAAGTCCGCATGGTGCGTTGTACTCCGTTCGGACCAGGATCGTTCCCCGGAGCGCCGGAGGCAAGACCGGGATTCGCGCCACCGCCAGTCGTGGAGGTGGACGTGGGCCGTGACCGTGAGCGTGATCGACCGAGGCCGTGAGCCGTGACCGTGACCGTGACCGTGACCGTCCGATCTAGCGCTTGATACGAATCGGGGGAGGACGGCCGCCCGGAGGAGCCTTGGTGGTGTTGGTTGCCGTGGAGGTGGCCGGGGTCTTCGCGGTGGAGGTCGCGGTCGCCGTGGCGGTTGCCGGGGTCTTCGCGGTGGAGGTCGCGGTCGCCGTAGCAGTTGCCGGCGTCTTGGCGGTGGAGGTCGCGGTCGCCGTGCTCTTGGGCGGCGTGTAGGTGGCGGTCGCCGTGGCAGTGGCAGTCTCGACGGGGGCCGTGTCCGCGGGAGCGGTGTCCACGGGCGGCGTCTCGGCGGTCGGCACCACGGTCGTCTCGGGTGCGATGGGAATGGGAATGGGGCCGGAGTCGGACGTGTCCGGGTCGGAGAAACCGCGGGCGGCCCAGGCAATCCCGCCGATGATGGCGACGAGCGCACCACCGCCAAGGGCGAGGCCGATGACCAGCGGGAGGCTGCTCTTGCGGCGTCGGGCGATGACCGGGGGAGCCACGCCGTAGGGTGCGCCGAGGGGGGCTCCCATGCCCATCGGCTGGCCCATCGGAGCGCCCATGCCCATCGGCTGCCCCATCGGAGCGCCCATGCCCATCGGCTGGCCCATCGGAGCGCCCATGCCCATCGGCTGCCCCATCGGAGCGCCCATGCCCATGGGAGGCTGGGGAGCGTAGCCCCCCTGCATCATTGGGGGGGCCGGCATGGCGGGAGACGCCGGCACCGCCTGATCGACCATGGTGGGTGCGACGGGATGTCCACCGGGTGCGTGGGGCGGGGGGGCGTTGAGGTCGACGAGAGGTTCACCGACGACGGTTCCGCCCGGACGTCCGTTGCCGCCGTAGGGATCACCTGGGGGTTGGTTCATGAGGCATCTCCTCGGCGCGCATGGCGTGCCGCAACGACCATTCCATACCGGAAAGCAAGGCGGGTTGCCACCGAACCGTTCGGATGCCGATGGCCGGGGTCCGGACGGCGGGGTAGACTCTTCGTTCGCACGGTCAGGGAAGGAACGGTCCCTGGCCGGCGTAGGCAACCTGGCAGCGCGATCCATCGGGAGCGTGTTGCACCGACACGAAGCGAAGTGGTTCCTTTGCAGCGCGGGAGAGGGTAGATGCGGATGCGTCCTTCCTGGTTGATCGTGGCGTTGGCGGCCTGCACTGGACTGGCTGCCTGCACCATCCAAAAAGCCAACGACGACGACACGGAGCCGGGCGAGGGAGGGTCCGGCGGCGAGGCGGGAAGCTCCGCGGGCGGGAGCGCCGGGGAGACCTCGCAGGGGGGCGGCGCGGGCGCGACGAATCACGGCGCGTGCGGCGACGTCCCGGTGAGCGGAATTTGCGCCGACAAGTCCACGATCAAGACGTGCGTGATCCCCGAGACCTCGGATCCGGAGAAGGATCCCGAGAAGGTCATCACGACGAGCTGCGGGACGGACCGCGAGTGCGTGATGGACAAGGGGGTCGCGACCTGCAAGCTGCTGGGCGAGTGCAAGACGGGCGACACGAGCTGCAAGAACGACACGACGCTGCTGACGTGCGCGGGAAGCGGGGCGACGGCGAAGTGGCAGGAGACGGCCTGCAACACGGCCAACGGCGAGAAGTGCGTGATCGGAAAGCCGGGCACGCCGGCGAAGTGTTTCCCGCTGGCGAGCTCGGGGCAGCCCGATCGGCTGACCGGCACGATCCAGTTCGAGCGCAAGAAGCCGAACGAGACGAACACCGGGTGGTCCGAGGTGGAGGTGCGCGACGCGACGGATGCGTACGTCGGCGTGTTCGACGGCGACGTGATGATCGGCAAGGCGCTGACGGGCTATGACATCGACACGCAGCAGTTCAACTACGATGGCAAGTTCACGGCCGAGCTGAGCGCACCGATCACGGACAACACGTGGATCTGGGTGTGGGCGATGGCGTTCAACTACGACACGGGCCAACCGCTGATGGCGATTGCGAAGGCGAAGGGCTCGGACGTGATGGCCAACGCGGAGGGCGCTGAGGAGTACTGGGCGTGGGGCGCGAAGGTCAGCGATCTGGGCGGTGGGTTGGATCTGCAGCCCATGGTGATCCGTGAGACCGACGGGTCGGGCGCGATGAACGCCTACCAGTGGATCGACTTCGGGCTGCAGCGCACACAGACGATCCCGGGGACGACGCAGAAGTCGTTGATCGTGTACTGGAGCGATCAGTTCCTGCCGGAGTGCGGAGCGTGCTTCTGCGGGCCGCAGTGTGGCGGAGGCGCGGTCAAGTACGGCACGGGCGCGGGCGAAGTCGACATGTACGACTCCTTCATCGCGCTGGGCGGGCCCCCGGATGACGAGACGCACTGGGCGAGCCCGGTGATCAGCCATGAGTTCGGCCACTACGCGATGATGAACTACTCGGTGTCGCCGGGCGAAGGCGGGCCGCACTACCTCGGGCAGGCCTCCAAGCCGGGCCTCGCGTACTCCGAAGCGTGGGCCACCGCGTTCGCGCAGACCAACGTCGGCAACCCCGTGTACATGGACCAGCAGGAGGGCACGTTCTTCTGGGTCGACATCGCGAAGTACACGTACACCAACGGCAACCTCGAGAAGCCGGATCCCGACGGCGCGATCGACCAGAACCTCAACGAGAACGTCGGCGCCGGGATGATCTGGAAGCTGTGGGTTCCCACACAGACCGCGTCCGATCAGCTCGACATCGGCACGGATCCCGATGGTCGCGGGCTGGGTGATTCGAAGATCTTCACGGTGCTGACGAACCCCAAGCTGATCGACGGCACGCTCAATCGCGGCTACTCGAAGGTCGATCTGGTCGACTTCTTCGATTCGGCGTTGTGCACGAGCCAGGCAACGGACGCGGACGTCTCCGCGGTCGTAGCCACCACCGGGTTCCCGTATGATCCGGCCACCAAGCCGGCCTGCCAGTGATGGAGATGAGGAAGGTAGCCATGAAGATCCTGACGGCATCGATTCTGACGACCAGCGCGCTGTGCGCGTTCCTCGCTCTGGGCTGCAGCAACGGCAGCACCGCCTCGGGCACCCAGTCCGGACCGCAGAATCCGGAGTTCACACAGCGTGGCATGAATGCTCCGCTGATCGTGCGCGTGCGCGGCCCCGAACCGGTCCCGGCCGGCGGCGACATCAAGGTCGACGTCGAAGTGCACGTGAACGAGCCCCTCAAGTTCCCGGTCACCCTGCAGGTCCGCACTCCGGCCAACGCCCAGCTCCTCTCCGGTCAGCCCGCCGAGGTGCTCCAGCTCAACTCGGTCGGCGTGTTGACCCGCTCGTACATGGTCCGCGTCAACGGCCCGCTGCAGAGCCCCATCGTCGTGACCGCCGACGGTCGCGATCCGGGCGGCGCCATGGGCCTGCACGCCGAGCGCACCTATCCCGCGGCCGCGGCAGGTGGCACCGTCACCAACACCCAGCGCCCGCCGATCGTCCGCCCCACCGCTCCTCCGCGCTGATCGACCTCCCCCTCCCCGCATCGCCGGGCACTCCCCTCCCCTCATCTCGCCTCTCGCCGGTGCTGCAAGCGCAGCCGACTACGACGCGTTGCGAACGCAGCCGACCACGACGCGTTGCGAACTCAGCCGACTACGACGCGTTACGAACGCAGCCGACTACGACGCGTTGCGAACGCAGCGGAAGCCGAGGCCTGGGACCTGATAGGTCACGACAGCGCCGCCGCGGTACCAGGAGTTGCACCCGGCGGAGGGACGGTTCCAGCCTCCGCCACGGATTGCATGGACACCGACGCCCTTGCCGCTGGGGGCGTGCCAGTCGACTTGCTTGCCCCCTGGATAGGAGCCGTAGGTGTCGAGCATCCACTCCCACACGTTGCCGGCGAGATCGTGGATCTTACCGGTCGGCAGCACGCGGGCGCCCTTGGGGTGGGCCTTGACCGCAGACGGCCCGCCGCCATGGCACCCCCAGTCTCCGCCGGGAGACCACTTGGGGGCGCCGGTCGGCGCATAGTCCATGAACTCGCACGTAGGCAACTCGTCGCCCCAGGGGAAGTTGCGGCCGTCGCCTCCTGTCGCGGCCCAATCCCACTGCGCCTCGGTGGGCAGGGATTTGCCCTGTTTTTCGCAGTAATTCTGCGCCTTGGTCCAGCTCACCAGGTTCTGCGGGTAGTCGGGGTGCTTCTTCCAGGTGGCCCATGGGTCGTGGTACCCGGGCTCCTCGCACTCGCCCTTCTGCACGCACTTCTCGTAGGCCCCTGCGGTGACCTCGGTCTCGTCGATGCAAAACGGTTTGGACAACACCATCACCGTGGTCTTGTCCTCGCCGTTGCGGATCTTGTTGCGACCCATCTTGAAGCCTTCGGGACCGGTGGCGGGCAGGTACACCTCGCCCGGCGGACAGGCGGGCTCGCACCGCGAAGTGGCGGCATCGCAGCGCTCGATCGAGTGGCAGGTGGCGAGGGTCTTTTCGCGGGCCTGGTCGCAAGCGCGCAGCTCGCTGCCTTCACACCACTTCTCGCCCTCGGCGTGGGTGCCGCAGACGCCCTTGGCCGGTGCAGGGGCGCTGGCCGAAGCCGACGGCGCGGCGGACTGTGCGGGGGCGGGCGGGGAGGTTCGCTTCGAGCACGAGGCTGCGAGGAGCGCGAAGCAGGCGGAGGCGACGAGGGCGAGGGGGATGCGACGGGACATGGAGGCTGCCGCAGTCTACTCGCCCCACCGGCTCGCGACGAATTCGTCGCATCCGGGACGGTGGCAGGTCATCCGTGATCGGCGGCGAAGCGCAGGGCGTTGCGGCGCGCCAGGGCCATGATCGTGCCCTGCGGGTTCACGCCGGGCGAATCGGGCAGCATCGAGGCGTCGTTGATGTTCAACCCATCGAACCCGAAGACCCGTCCGTAGGAGTCCGCAGCGCAGCGGTCCTTGCGCTCGCCGACGGGGCAGCTCGAGAACGCGTGGACGGTCGTGAGGCTGACGGCGGAGCGGGGGAGCAGGTCATCGAGCCAGCGGACGGCATCGACGCGGGAATCGATCACGGGCATTCCCTGCACGGAGGGATAGACCTCGGAGGCGCCAGCAGCGAGCAGCAGGCTGGCCAGGCGAGCGAGCCCGCGGCTGAGCTGGCGCAGGTCTTCGTCGGACAGCTCGTAGCGGATCACAGGGCTGCCTTCGCCGAAGAAGGAGGGGCGCACGGAGCCTCTTCCGTTGCCCTTGACGGCGACGTACCAGGTGCCGAAGCGACGCAGGTCGCTCATGACGTGGGAGGTGCGGGTCCAGTTCTCGCTGAGCAGCATGGCGAGGTGTCCGGCGGAGAAGAAGGCGCCGCCGATGGACAGCTCGGGCCAGAACTCCTTGACCTGGAGCAGGGGAAGCACGCTCTTGTGCGCGTCGATCGCTTCGGGGAAGCGGGCGCCCACCTTGAGCATGGGGTGGATGCGCAGCGTGTCGCCCACGTGGTACTTGATGCCGCTGCGTCGCAGCAGCGCGGGGGTCTGCGTGGGACCGGCGCACACGAACACGTGATCGGCCTCGATGCGCGTGAGGCTCGAGGAGCCGTCGTCGTGAGTGAGCTCGGCGAGCACGCCGGTGATCCTGCGTCCCTTGCGCAGGAGCATCGCGGCGCGACACCCGGTCAGGAACCTGGCGCCGCTGGATTCCGCTGTCGGGATCAAGGTTCGCGCCATGCTCTGCTTGGCGCCGCAGCGACACCCGCTGGCGCACGTGTTGTCGCCGCGGCACCCGCGCACGGTGCGGGGCACCTGTTGGTAGCGCCACCCCATCCCCTCGATGCCGCGCGCGAACACCTGCGTGCTCGGGGGCAGGGGCGCGCTCCAGGTCGACACGTGGGTCTGCGTCTCGGCCCACGCGAAGTGCTCCTCGAGCTGCTCGGGCTCGCACCCCTCGAGGTCGTAGCGGGCCTTCCAACGCAGCGCGACCTCCGGCGGTACACGGTGCCAGAACCCGCAGTTGACCTCGGTGCTCCCGCCGAGACAGCACCCCTCGACGTAGCCGATGGGCACGGTTCCCAGGATCGGAAGCATGCCGCGGTTGCGGTACACCTTGCGCATCCCATCGGTCGCGGTGCCGCCGTAGGTCGAGGCCGGATGACGCGACCCCTCCTCGAGCACGAGGACGTCGAAGCCGGCCTCCGCGAGGACGCTCGCCGTGGTCGAGCCTCCGGCGCCGGAGCCCACGACGAGCACCTGCGCGCGATGGTGATCACCCATGGGGGGCCTCGATGATCGCGCACGGGCGAGGCTCCTCGGCGGAGCGCTCGGTCGCGGCGGACACGGCGGCGTCCTCGTACCAGGCGAGCAGCGCGGTGCTGCGCAGGGGGCGGAAGAGCTGGCGTGCGATCGCGAGCCTGCCCCAGGCCCACGCGGCGACGATGCGTCGCCGTCTCGCGAGGGGCAGCGAGGAGAAGGGACGCGCATGGGTGATCAGCACGGTCATCGAGAAGCCGGACAAGCCGAGGGTCATGGCGAGGCGCAGGTACCAAGGGAGGGCAGCGGTCTGGCCGGCGACGAAGGCGCAGACGCGCTGGACGGCAGCAGCGCGGTCGGGGAGGTCGTGATCGGGGAGCAGCGCTTCGCAGATCGACTGCAGCAGTCGCGAGGGGGCAGGCTCGCGGGAGGCGCGAACGAGCGGGGTGATGACGCGCACGGGCAGACCGCCGGCGGACTTGGGATCGAGCAGGCGACCGGCGCGCTGCATGGCGAGGACGGTTCCGAGCTCGATGCCGTACCAGCCCATGGCGGCGACGCCCCACAGGGTGACGGGAGCGTAGAAGGTCAGGTGGACGAGCACGGCGTAGCTGAAGGAGGTTGCCTCGGGGACGCCGAAGCCGGCGAGGGCCTGCATGCAGAACCAGTGGAAGGGGCCGATGAAGCCGGGGCTGCTGGGGAGGAGGATGCCGAGGTTGGTGGCGGCCATCACCACGACCGCGCGGCCGTAGAGCGCAGGCAGGTGGAAGCACGACATTGCGAAGACGAACATCCCGGCCTCGGCGAGCCACACCAGCACGCTCAACGTGACGATCGAAGGGAGGCGACGGGCGTCGCGCAAGGGCGACACACCCTGGGTGATCTGCGAGACGAGGCCGACCAGGCGGTCGTGGGTCGAAGCGGGGAGCGGAGCGGCGAGGCGCGAAGCGAGGGAGATGACGCGATAGGGGGCGAGCGCGCAGAGCACGACGAGGGCGAGGGCGACGCCGAAGATCGGGGCGGCGACCCTGGCTGACTGCAGGACCCAGCCGTGCACGGGCACGACGAGGGGAGCCGCGATGAGCAGACCGACCATGACGATGCCGTCGAGGAGCCGCTCGAGGAAGGTGACGGTGAGAGCGCGGGTGAAGGGCATGCCGGTGCGTTCGGCGAGCATGCCTGCCCTGGCGAGCTCGCCGAGTCGCGCGGGGAGCAGGTTGTTCACGGCGTAGCCGACGACGACGATGTTACTGGCGGTGAGCGTGGACAGGTGGGCGTCCTGGCGGACGAGCTCGCGGCAGCGGACGCCGCGCAGCACGTGGCCGGCGACGTAGCAGGCGATGGCGAGGGGGACGAAGGGCCACCAGCGTGCGTGGGCGAAGGCCTGCTGCACGCCGGTGCGATCGAGTCGCCAGGCGGCGAGGGCGAGGAACGCGGCGCTGACGGCGAACCCGGCGAGGATCGTCGCGCGGCGGATGCCAGTCCCGGTGCCCGTGCGCTTCATCGAATGCGCGGGCATCATGCCCGCTTTGCGGGGCACTGACAATTCGGCCGGGTCATCCGCCGTCCTGCACCACCCAGCAGCCGTCGTTCCCCCGCTCCACGAGCTTGCCGGTGTGCTTGCCGACCGAGATCCTGCGCATGTGCTGCACGAAGTGGTCGTCCTCGCGCGGGCCGAGGGGCTGCGGGATCGCGGCGAGCGTCCGATACGGGCACATCTCGATCGAAGGGTTCTTGCCGCGCGTGAAGGTGACGCGCGAGAGGTAGCCGAAGCCGGTCCACGGGTGGTCGGAGTGCTGGTGGAACACGAAATTGCCCATGCTCACGGCGATGGGTTTGCCGCGGTGGAACTCGACTCGCTGGGGCGTGTGCGTGTGGTGCCCGAGCACGACGTCGGCCCCCGCCTCCACCGCTCCCTGCAGGACCTTGCGGTGCGCCTGGACCGGCTCGTTGGAGTACTCCTGCCCGATGTGGAGCGAGACGACGACCCAATCGACCTGTGGGCGCACGCGCTCGATCTCCACCCGCAGCAGGTCGATGCTCGCGGGCGCCACGTACTTGCGCGGCTCGGGGTTGTTGGCGGGGCCGTCGTTGAAGATCGCGGTCATCGCGAAGAACGCCAGCTTGTGTCCCTTGCGCTCGATCAGCCGAGGGCCCATTGGTTTTTCGGCGGTGGCGCTCGTCCCCACGTGCGCGATGCCGACGCGGTCGAGGTTCTGCAGGGTCTCACCGAGGGCACGCTTGCCGTAGTCCCAGGCGTGGTTGTTGGCGGTGGAGACGATGTCGAAGGCGCCGCGGGTGAGAACCTCGGCGCCGCCAGGGGGCCCGGTGAACACGAGGGGGTTGTCCTTGTGGCCGGTGATCCCTTTCTGATCGCTGAGCGGGCACTCCAGGTTGGCGAACCGGAGGTCGGCGGACAGGAGCAGCGGGCGGATCTTGCCGAAGGGATCCCATGTCGGGTTACGAAGTATTTTCTGACCCGTGCCGCGCGACAGGTCGATGTCGCCTCCGGCGATCATCACCAGCGGTCCCGAAGGCGCCGCGTCCGCAGGGATTGCCACTGCGCTGCCATCCGCAGCGGGCAGCGCGGAGGCGCTCGGCGGGGCGGGCGGCTCGTTGGCCGTCGGGGCGGCGCTCGGTGCGAGTGCGTCGGGGGGAACAGCAGCGGAGTCGCCGCCGCGGCTGCATGCGGAGGCTGCCTGCAGGGCGACGATCAGCGCGGCAACGGCTGCAGCGTGGGCCATGCGGATCGAGGGACGGATCACCGAGGGAGAGCATGTCACGCTGTCCCGGGACCGCAAGCTCACCCGAGCAACGGCGTGAGT
This sequence comes from Myxococcota bacterium, assembly GCA_022703255.1. Lineage (GTDB taxonomy): Bacteria > Myxococcota_A > Polyangia > Polyangiales > Polyangiaceae > JACRCQ01. The sequence continues at coordinate 18,551 of JAKLDZ010000056.1, forward strand.
GCAGACCGCGCGGATCTACCGACGAAACACCACCACGCGCCGCGCGTTCTTGTCGTTTCCGAGGGAGCCGCGCGTCACCAGCGTCAGCGACTTGCCTTGCGCCACCTTCGCGATCGGCACCTTGCCGTCCAGCGACCAGGGGGAGCCGTCGAGGCTCAACGGCAGGATGTACGGCTTGAGGCGCGTGAGCCCCACGGCGACGACCTCGCCCTTGCCCTGGCGCCAGGCGACGCGGGCGCCGTTGGCTTGATCGACGACGCCTTCGATGGTGGTGGGGTCGAAGCGGAGGCTGCCCATGCGCAGCGCGAAGGTGAGCATGGCGAGCGCGGCCTCGCGGGCGCCTCGATCGTCGAAGTCGGCGTACAGGCCGAGCCAGAACGGGAGAGGCGCTTCCGCGGCTGCCTGCTTGCCTCGGAGACCTTCGAGGTTCCACTTCTGGGCCTTGGACTGGACGCACAGCAGCGCGCGGGGAGACTCGCTCGCGGGCAGCTCGGGACGACAGGAGTGGGGGGAGTTGATGCCGAGGTCCGGGTAGTAGGAGCCGTCGTCGATCAGCGTCATCGAGATCAGACGGCTGGCCACCTTGCCGGGGAGGCCGGAGGCCTCGGCGCGGACGATGCCGGGCTCGGGGACGGACGCTGCGCGGAGGACGGCGAAGGCGTCGGCGGCGAGGTCATCGGGGTGCACGACGCCGCCTGGGAACTCGGGCCAGATCCTGCGGAGCATGGCCTGGGCGCCGAAGAGTCCGCCGATGCGGTCGGCTTGGGCGCGCACGATGGAGACGGGCGACGACGGGGTCTTGGTACGCCACAAGGAGAACCACCGGTCGCTCTGGTAGGCGCAGACGGCGATGCTCGAGGAGGTGGTGGCGACCTTCGTGTTGTCGGCGGCGCGGATGGTGAACTCGGCGGCTTCGCCTTCGACGGCGGCGGCGAGGCACTGGCCTTTGGGGACGCTCACGACGGCGAAGGGTTTCTCGGAGGGGAAGGTGCCGATCGGCGCCCATCCCTCGGCGACCATCTGCAACAGGTTCGACTTGGGAGTGGTGAGGGTGGGGTCGAGCTCCTCCTTCTGGTGGCCGCTCATCCAGGCTTCGAAGGCGCGGTCGGAGCAGACCGTTCCAACACGATCGTCGGGGATGGTGATGCGCGGCAGCTTGCGCGTCTTGAGCGCCTCGAAGCCGCCCACGCGGCTGGCGGGCACCGA
>JAKLDZ010000560.1 GCA_022703255.1 Myxococcota bacterium
ATGCGGACGCGTACACCGACGGCAAGTATGACGATGAGAAGCCCGAGCACGACGTGACGGTATCGGACTTCAAGATCGATACGTACGAAGTGACGGTCGGTAGGTTTCGGCAGTTCGCGAAGGCCTATCCGGGCAGCAAGCCGGCTGTCGGGGCTGGAGCGCACGCGTTGATTGAGGGAAGCGGCTGGGTGAGCGCCTGGGATGACGAGTTGCCTGCGACACAGAAGGAGCTCACGGATTTCAAAACGTGCGATTTCAACATCCGGACGTGGACGTATGATGAAGGGACGCAAGAAACGTACCCGATCAATTGCGTCAGTTGGTACGTGGCATTCGCGTTCTGCGCATGGGACGGGGGGAGACTGCCGACCGAGGCGGAGTGGGAGTACGCCGCTGCGGGGGGAAGTGAGAACCGACTCTATCCGTGGGGCGAGGAGGCTCCCAGCGCGAACCCGGCGCTGGCCAACTGCAGCGAGAGTGAGCACTCAACCCATGTCCCCGTTGGGAGCCATCCTCTGGGAGCTGGTCTCTGGGGACACTTGGACCTTGGTGGAGGGCTGGTGGAGTGGGTGCTCGACGGGTACGACGAATCCTGGTATTCGGGAGCCGGAAGTAGCTGCAACAACTGCGCAAACCTCGACAGCACTCCCGAGCACCGAGTCGTACGCGGCGGATCCTATAACCACCTCTATCTCGACAGCTATTTGAGGGCGGCTTCTCGAGGCGCGCGTGAACCCTCCACTGATGCCGACGTTTCGGTAGGATTCCGGTGCGCAAGGTCTCCGTGACTCCAGGGCAACTGTCTCGCCAGCGGCGATGGCTGATCCCGCTGCGGATACCTTCTCTCGGCCTCCGGATAGTTGCTGTCGTTCAACTTGCGCTGGAGCTCGGCCGGAAGCTTCGCGAAGCTCTTCACTACCTGCACCGATCAGGGCGTATCGACGCTGTCCAGCGTGCTCAAGACCGAACGAGCCATCGAGGTCGACATCGCCATCATGCGCACCTTCGTGCAGCTCCGGAGCATGCTCGCCTCGAACGCGGAGCTGGCGACCAAGCTGGCGCGGCTCGAGAAGAAGTACGACGCGCAGTTCAAGGTCGTGTTCGATGCGATCCGCGAGCTGATGTCGCCTGCAGTCCCTGCGAAGCGTCGGATCGGTTTCAAGCCTTGACTGCCCTGCGTGGCACCAAGACGACCCCACAAAGCCCGAAAGGGAACCTGCCATCAGCAAGTTCCGCTGGGTTGCGCGGGGGCGATATGCGGGCTGGAGCACGTGGTTTCCCTGAGGATTTCGTGGGACCTGCGGCGGGCGGCGTAGCCGATGGGACACGGAACCCACCCCGGCGGACCACCGTTCACGCGCCGCGTCGTCCCCTACCCGCTCAGGCGTCCGTCGATTCGATCCTGCCTGTCTGGAGCGCCGACGGGTCGATGTACTCGCGAGCCATCTGCGTCGGCGCCAGGTGGTCAAAGTCCTTGTCCGTCGTCAAGAGCACGCCGCTGAGCACTGCCGTGACCGCGGCCACCCACAAGTCGTTCTTGCCGACAGCCCGGCCCTGCCGCCGGCTGAGGTCGTCGAACTCGGCGTACGCCTGGATGACCGCATCGTGCGCGATGTCGACGGTCGGAAGCTGCGCCAACAGCTCGTTGAGCTTCGCCAGCTTTCCCGCGCCCCACCCCCACTTCAGCGCGAGCGACTTGATCTCGCCCTTCACCACGACGGGCACGACCGCGCGCGGTCGCCTCGCCCCGATCTGGAACGTCTGCTCGAGCAACTGCCCGGCCGTCCCGCCTCTGATGAGATGGACCAACACGTTCGTGTCGAGGACGAGTTGCCTGCCCTCGTGCTTCACGACAGCTGCTCCAAGGCCGCGAACACCTCGTCGTCCGCCTCCTCGCCTGGCCAGGCTCCGTAAAGCTCCGCGAGCGCGACGCCTCCGCTGGTCGGGCGCAGCTGAGCCGGTTCCGCAATCGGCAGCCGCGCCCACATCGCGTCGGCCTCGCTCGGAACCCACGCTGTGTCGATCTCGATGCGGCTCGGGTTGCCGGATGGCCGGTACACCACCTGCCCCTCGACGACGATCTCGCTTCCGAGCAGCGGTTTCAGCTCGGCGAAGGCATGATGTGCCGCCACGCCCCGCAGCGTCTGTCCGGTTCCAGAGACGCGCAACACGAACGAGCGCGTGCTGACAGTCAAGCTGTCGAGCAGACCTTGGACACGAGTGACCCGCGGTGCTGGCGTCTGGTCGGCGAGCTGCCGCGCGGAGGTCACGGTGCCCGCATCGAACACGACGGCGGGACGCGCACCGCCGACGACGGTCAGCTTCGTCGCCCCCGAGGCAAACAGGCGGTCGGCCTTGGAGAGGACATCGAGGATTCCGGCGTCGAGCCGCTCTGAGTCCTTCGTTCCAGCAGCGGCATCGGCAACGGCATCGAGGAGCAGGTCGAGCGCCGTGTCGTTCTCGGGACGCACGCCGGTGAAAAGCTGCTGCTGCACGAACGCTTCCGGTGCGGCCTCGAGAAGAGCACGCGCCTCCACGCCCATCTGGAGCGACCCCTCACGGTACTCGACGACCCTTAGATCCGCCGCTGCCGCGAGCCACGGAGGTTGCGCACCGCGAGCCACGCTTCGCCCTTCCACGGCGAGCCGCACAGCCCTCGTGGCGCCCTCGATGAGCAGATCGCACACGTCGCGCAGCATTGCCATCGACAAATCGGAGGCATGCGCTCCTTCGATATGAAGATCGTAATGACGGCGCGACATCGTGGTCTCCTGGGCCGAACCTAGCGCACTCACGTGGCTGCCGGCTAGGGTCGTTGCCCCGCTTGGCCCCGGGGACCTGCGTGCCGCAAGACCGGCGACATCGCAGACGGTTCAGCATGAGGGCTCGCCCCCCGAAGTCGTTCTGGCTCGCGCGTGCGTTCCTCCCGTGTTGTGCGTTCCGCGAGCCTCTCGACCGGACAACGAGGGCGGAGCGAAACATATCCAGGCTGTGACGGAAGAAGTGCCATCCGGCCCCAGTCGTGTTCCATCTGAGCGAGCGATCCCCCTAATGCCCCTCCATCATCGCCTGGATGTGTCTAGGAACAAGGAAGTCGAATGCGAAGGCGAATGTTCGGAGTCGGCCCCGACCCGGTATCGAGCCGACGCGCGCCCGCCAGCCGGTTGCCGAGAGGCCGAACAACAGGGTGTCTGCTGCCGTCGCGTTCGTCGACTCGAAGGCTCAGGGCGCGAAGGCTCAGGGCGCGAAGGTCGAGGCGCCGCCGAAGCCTCGTTCGCGAACGAGCACGTCG
>JAKLDZ010000561.1 GCA_022703255.1 Myxococcota bacterium
CTGGGAGCGTTGGCAGGGCGGTCGCGAGCGCCGGCGGGGCTGGGCAAGCACGCGACGGACTGAGCGCAAACTGCCGCTCGGACTGCACCGTTCCCGGTCGCGCTCGGGCTCTGCTACCTTCGAGAGCATGAGCTCAGGCACCTTGCGCTTCGGCCCTCCCCTCCCCTTTGCTCGCTGGTCTCCCTCGCTCCTCGCGCTCGTCGTCGGAGCCGCCGCTTGCGGTGACGACTCCGCGACCTCTGCGCCGTGGGCGTCGCCGGAGGACGGCGGCGTGTCGGCAGATGTGTCGCAACCCGACGCAGTTGTCACCGACAGCCCCACGGCAGGAGATGCGACCGGGAAGCCGGATTCGACGCCGCCCGAACCGGACGAGGACGGCGACAAGGTTCCGGACGTTTCTGACAACTGCGCGTCGAAGGCGAACCCGGGCCAGGAGGACACGGACTCCGACGGCGAGGGGGACGCGTGCGAGCTGCAGGACGGGACCTGGGAGCACCCGTTCATCATCCCCGGGGATCCGGCGGCGCCGGACTACCTGGACGCGCGGAGTACGAAGGACGCGGTTTCGAAGGTGGTCAACGCGTACCCGGGCTACGAGAACCTCGACGAGTCCGGACCCGAGTACGTGTACATGGTGAAGCTGAAGAGCCGGACGCAGCTCGAGGCGCGGATCGCGCCGGAGCCGTCGGGGACCGACGTCGACGTGCACCTGCTGTCCTCGGCGAAGCCGCTGACGCTCGTTGCGCGCAGCGATCGCGGCGTGGACGAGCTGCTCGAGCCGGGGCTGTACCACATCGTGCTCGACACGTTCGCCAGCAGCGGCACGCCCAAGCCGGGGCCCTACGCGCTGTCGGTCTCGCTGGTCGAATGGCACGCCGGAACGGCGACCGATCCGCTGCTGCCGGGGGAGGACGCCGACGCGCCGTTGAAGCTTCCGTTCGTGTTCACGGACAGTCGGGACACGACGAACGCGACCTCGGACTCGTTCGACAAGTATCCTGGCTACGAGAACCTGGACGAGTCGGGGCCGGAGTATGTCTACAAGTTCACGGTGGACGAGCCGGCGCGGCTGTCGGCGTTCATCGACTACACGGAGCCCGACGGGACGGACATCGACCTGCACCTGCTGTCGTCGATCGATCCTCCGGTGGTGATGAAGCGCGGGACGCGATCGGTGTACTCGCTGCTGGAGCCTGGGACGTACTGGCTGGTGATGGACACGTATGTGGACGGTGGCGTGGAGCAGAAGGGGCCGTACAACCTGTCGTTGGCGATCCGCTCGAGGAACCCGCCAGCGCAGAAGAACTTCGCGGACTACGTGCTGGCGTCGGTGGACTACCTCGCGGCGAGCTATCGTCTGCTCGGCTACGACTCGGCGGTGCTCACGCACGACATCAAGTACGGGGATCAGGGGTATGTGAAGGCGACCGCGGGGGGCAAGACGATGTGCGTGGCGGCGGCGATGGAGGTCATCCTGACCGCGATGAACATCTGGGCGGAGGACAAGGCGAGCGACGCGGTATTCGACTACCTGCCGATCGCGAGCTGGCAGTCGCTGAACTCGTCGAACATCAAGGCGCACATCTGGGTGAACCACGATCTGGATTCGTGGGGCACGGCGGATGCCCTGCGGCACTTCGGGATGGGCGAGAACGTGGAGTTCGAGAAGCTGCATCCGGGCGCGTTCATCAACCTGAACCGCACCAACGGCACGGGCCATGCGGTGGTGTTCTTGTCGTTCATCGACATCGAGGGGACCGAGAGTCCGACGTGGCACTCCGGAGTGGTGGGGTTCAAGTACTTCTCGTCGCAGGGGGGGCTCGCGGTGGGGGCGGGCGGGCTCGACTTCCGCTACGCGGTGTTCGACCAGTACGGGACGCCGGACATGCCGTACAAACGCGACAGCGGCGTGATGGACAGCAACAACCAGCACTACCTGAACACGGGCGAGATGTTCTCTCCGCCCCACTGGGTGAAGCCCTCGAGCGCGCCTTCTCCGACGCTGCCGCCGTCGGTCTTCAACCCCCTGTACTTCACCGGGGTGACCATCGACGACGCGTTGCCCGCGAGGATCCGTCCCGTCCGGTGACGGCAGGGGGTCCTGCCGAATCGACGCATCCGAATCGATCGCCTCTCCCATCCCGGGTCAAGTTGAGTAGGCTCGGGGCCATGCAAAACGCCATGGTACCTCCCGCGCAGACCGGCCTTGCGGCCGGCCCCTTCGCCCATCCCCGCTACACGATCAAGCGTCCGTTCTTCTCGTTCCTGGGGCGCAAGTTCTACGTGTACGCGCCCGACGGGTCGCTGGTGATGTTCATCAAGCACCCGGTGCTGAAGCTCAAGCAGGAGTTCACGCTGTACACCGACGAGACGGAGAGCACGCCGCTGCTGACGATCAAGGCGCGTGCGATCATCGCGTTGAACATGGCGCTCGACGTATTCGACTCGCGCACGGGCGAGAAGCTGGGGACGGTGAAGTCGCGGGGGCTCAAGTCGATCATCCGCGACACGTGGGACATCCTGGATCCGAACGATCAGCCGGTGGGGCTGATGCAGGAAGACGGCGCGGCGCTGCTGCGCCGGTTCATCCCGTTGCTGACGAGCAAGCACCACCTGGAGCTCGGGGGGAGCGAGGTGGCGGTGGTCAAGCAGCAGTTCCGGTTCTTCTCGAAGGAGTTCGAGCTCGACCTGTCCATGAGCCAGGGCAGAATCGATCCGCGCTTCGCGGTCGCCTGCGCGCTGCTCTGCCTGATGGCCGAGAGCCGACGCGAAGACTCCAACTAGCCTCCAGACCTCTCCCGAACCAGAAGCCGTTGCCGTGGTCTTCGACGGGCCACGGCTGCGGACTGACGTCGCTTCGAGGAGCGGGGAGCTACTGGATGTCGGGCGGGCAGGAGTGGGTGACGCCGAAGCTGGAGACCTTGGGCGTCACCAGGCTCTGGGTGGATTGGCTGACGGAGAGCCAGACCTCGACGTCGAGGAACTTCTCCGGGTTGATGCCGGCGGCCTTGAGCTTGGCGTCGAGATCGACGGGCGGGACGGCGGTGGGGATGACGGCCACGGTGAGCCACTTGGCGGCGTCGAGAGCGGCCTCGGTGGCGGCGGTGCGGACGCGGAACATGACCGAGGTGCCGGCCGGGGTTTCGACGTCCCAATCGAGCTGGTACCAGCTCGTCTTGCCGGCGGTGCAGCCGGTGAAGCGCTCGCGGTAGTGGCCGGGGTCGTTCTTGGCGAGGATGGCCTGCAGCCCGGTCATGTCGGAGTAGGTGTAGGGGCCCACGAGCCCTTC
>JAKLDZ010000562.1 GCA_022703255.1 Myxococcota bacterium
GCTCCCGTCTTCTTGCGTTGGACAGGAGCTACACCGGGTTCCTTGAAGAGAGGTCTACGGCAGGGGGAGTTGCGCCCATGGGCCGAAGATGCCACGAGCGAGGCGAGGAATCGATCGATATCCCGATCGAGAGGGCAGCGGGGAGTCTGCTACCAGCGCTGGCCGCCGCGGCCACCGCCGCCGCCGCCGCCGCCACCGGTGCGCTCACGCGCTTCGTTGACCGTGAGGGCGCGGCCGTCGAGCTGGGCGCCGTTCAGCTCGTGAATGGCGTTCTGAGCATCGGCGGCGCTGCCCATTTCGACGAAGCCGAAGCCGCGGGCCTGACCGGTCATGCGGTCGGTCACGAGCTGAGCGGAGACGACCTGGCCGTGACGCGAGAAGGTCTCGCGGAGCTCGGACTCGGTGGTGTTGTACGAGAGGTTGCCGACGTAGAGTCTATTTCCCATGAATCTCACCCGAACTTGACGCGCAGAAAGGATACCCACGAGTGACGGCAGCGCGCCGCGCGCTCCCTCGAAGACTGTTCCGACATTGGAAGCAGTCACCCACGGAACGCGAACGTAGAGCGGATCCCCGGATGAAGTCGGCAACCCGGAGGGCTGCGAAGAGAAAGGATGTAGGGGAGCTGATCAAAACGAAGGTCCTGCGGATAGCGCGCGCAAGATGGATCGGGTCGGCCACAAAAGCAATGGCTGCGTCAACAATCGTGGCGATTGTTCCGAACACTGGGATTTTCGTGTCCCGGCGATGCTGCCCGGGCCCCAGGCTCCGGACCAGGACTCCTCGGAGCGCTTCGTGGATCGCATCTCAACCGCTCGTCTTGTCGCGTGGGCGTCCGACGCCGCCTGCTTTCGACCCTCCTTGTCGCCGAGGGCAGAGCCGCTCTGGCGAGCCTGGGCAGCAGTCGGGCAAGCGCGACGTCGCGATCAGGACCGCATCAGGGGATGCCTGGCAGTCCGCGCGTAGGGTCGCACTCGGAAGAGGACTCGCGCCTTCCGAGCCGTTTTCGCGAACATTGACCACGACACCACACAGTACTTCGCGGTGATGGAACTCCGTTGTTCCGCTGCACTGCCCGGGAAGCAGCAGAATCGCTCCGCGTACAGATGCGTGGCTTTCCAGAGGCTTCTCACGGTCTCCGGTCAGGAATATCGATGGAGGCAACTTGATGAATGGATTGCGCTCGATTTGCGGGGTGACGCTGGCGTCGTTCGTGGCTCTGGGACTGCTGCCTGCCTGCTCGGACGATGGGGACGGGGGCCCGGCCGAGGGCGTCGCCGGGAACGCGGGAGGAGGCTTTGGCGGCATCGTGGGTGTGCCGTGGCAACTCCTGGCCCGTGACCCCAAGGATCCGTCACAAGGCTACAAGCCGGACTTCGAGCTGGCGTGGGACCAGATCGCAGGGGATACGGACACGTACGTCGATCCCGCCGATCCTTTCATGGTGCAGTCGGTGGATCCGCGTTCGGGAACGAGCACGACCGCTGGCGAGTCCACCGCTCCCCCGGAGTCCGCTTCCTGAGCCAGTGCGATCAACGGGCACGAGCGCAAGATCGCCGAGCGAAACGATCTTCAGTACTCGTGCACGTTCTCCCTGCCCAAGCCAAGGGACTGCGAGGACTTCGAGGGGCATTGCGACTGCTCCTACCAGGCGGAGGGCGCGAACAACCCATTGTGCCAGGCCCCGGACGGCTCGTACGGCAAGGTTCAGTATCGAGCCAAGGCCTACCCCGCCCCCCGCATTCTCAACGTCTTCAAGAAGATGCAATCGCAATCGGTGGTCGGGTCGATCTGCGCGCCCCAACTCACTGATTCCACCCGCGCCGACTACGGCTACCGCCCCATGATTGACGCTCTCGTCGAGCGCGTGCGCCTCTCGCTCTGAGTCCCACTTGCACGGGATCGCTACGGGGACGGGGTCCGATGGGAGCCCGTCCCCTCCCCTCGGCGGCGCGACGAGTCGCCTCGGCGGGGGCTCGCTTCGCATGGCACGGCGGGGCTCAGTCCTTGACCAGCATGTGAATCATGAACTGGGGGTACCATCGGCATATGGAGTCCGCGGAGCGGTACCCGAGGGACTGGTACATCCGATACCGGGTCGGATCCCCGGGGAGCTCGAGGATCCCGGGGGTCGCCGTCGTGCACGGCTCTCCGGGCTTCGGGTCGTTCGGAGCAGCCAGCACCCACTCGAACCCCGAGCAGGTACCGAGCTCTCCGCCAGGGCCGGAAGTGCAACAGGGCGCCTTGCCGATGGCCGTGTAGTGGTTTCCCGGCGGGCCGTGATAGACGTTGAACCACAACTGCCAGCGGCCATTCACCTTCGCCGCGTGCGGATTGGCGAAGATGCCCTGCAGCGCCGCCACCTCCGGGGGGCGATCGTAGATGGGCTCCGCGTCCGACGTGTTCGGCGATCGGAATCCATCGGCCTTGACGCGCCAGATGTGCGTGCGGTCGCCGCACGACGACGGCCCTCCCGATCCGGTGAACAGGACCTGGTAGGTGTTGTATCCGTCGTACGACGGAACCATGGTGACGTCGCAGGCATCGTCGCCGGCGTCGCGCAGCTTCATCGGCTCGTACCAACTGACTCCGTCCGTCGACACCACCGACCAGATGGACTCGTTCTGCTGCAACGGAGTCCCCGAGGCGGCGAACTCGAAGAACATCGTGTATTGGAACTGCGAGGTGACGGGATTCCAGGCCTTCATGACCGCCGGGCTGTTCACGTGATAGCCGGCGGTAGGCATGTGCGGCGGCCCGGGCGTGAACACGGTCTGATACGCCGACCACCCCGTGACGCCGTCCTTGCTCGTGCGGTAGTAGATCTTGTCGTTGGGGAAATCCTGCGTCTGGCTCTGCCAGCCCGCGTACCACATCTTGTAGACCGATTCCTGCTCATCATGGAGCACGAACGGATTGTAGATGGTCTCCATCTGGGAATCGTTGACCCCGACTCCCGTCGAGTCGTTGGTCTCGATGGAATCGTGCCCGGGATCGGTGCAGGGCGCGCCCGCCGAGCCGCCGAGGCCGCTCGAACCACCAGAGCCGCTCGCGCCACCGAACCCCGAAGCCCCACCGGTCTGATCGCCGCCTGCTCCCTGTCCTGCGGCCCCTCCTTCTCCTTGCCCCGCAGCTCCACCCGTCCCCGACGAGCAGGCTCCGCAGTCGAGGGTCGCGCTGCACCCGTCGGACACGGTCCCGCATGCACCCGGTATCTGCGCGCAGCTCTTGGGCACACACGACTGTGCCCCGCAGCGGTTCGGTCCGCCGCCGCCGCACGTGAGCC
>JAKLDZ010000563.1 GCA_022703255.1 Myxococcota bacterium
GTCCCATTCTCTCGTAGACCGCGGCGATGCTCAGCAGGATGAGCGGCCGCTTCGAGAGGCGATGAGCCATCTGGAACTCGCGAAGCGCTCCTTCGTAGTCGCTGGTCTTGAAGTAGGACTCGCCCGCCTCGAAGTGCTTGCGCGCGTCGGCATCGCTCGACTGCGCTCCGACAGAGGGCGCGGGAGACAGCATCGCTGCGAGCACCAACGAGAGAAAGAGGGGCTTCCAGGTCGAGTGTCTAGTCATCGGGCGGACCCCTGCATGGGTTGGGGGAGACTCTCCAACCCATATCACCGTCGAGGGGGACTGCAGAAGTCCTCGGCGCTCAGGGGACGGAAGCGGGGGTGGGGACCTGTCCACCGGCGCGGACGAAGAAGACGATGCTGCGGCTCATGGCAGCCTCCGCCCTGTCACACTGCGCCGCCGTGCCGGTGCCCTGGCACTCCTTGCGCCGCTGCTCGTAGCTCTCCTTGACCCGCGGATCGTCCAACAGCGCATGCTGCGTGCGATCGTCGAGCCTCCTCCAGGGAATCGCCGCGTGTTTGGGCAATCCCCGGGGATGCCGGGACACCTCATCGCCACCCAGGGACACGCAGGTCCCGTCCCAGCGAAGCGCTTCGTATCCACCCGAGGCTCCGCTGACGACGATGCCTCCCGGGTTGGAGCGCTGCTTGACGAGGATCACCTCCTCGTCGATCGCGAGACGTGACGAAGACTGCAGAGAGGATGCGGTGTTCCAGGCGTCGATGGCACGCGTGACGTAGCCGCGAGACCAGGGGGACTTCTTGTGGAACATCACGAGGGCGACGTCGGGGTAGGCGCTGGCGCAGAGGCGCTGCACGAAGGAAGGCTCCGGGACGCAGAGCTTGGCGGGGGAGTCGGGAGCACAGGCGGAGGGCAGGTCGAGCTTGACGGCGACGGGCGCAGGAGGGGGGTCCGCGCTGGGGGCGATCGAGACGGGGGTGAAGGTTCCGGAAGTGCTGGGGGCAGCGGACTTGGCAGCAGCCGGGGTTGACGGCTCGGGCGCTGGGACTTCGGCGCAGGAAACGCCGGCGAGGATCGGGATCGCGACGAGGAGCAGAGGGCGGGACATGGGTGCGGGACGATCCGAAGGATCGGACTGGGCGTCAAGGCTGCGCGGGATCGTGGGCGACGCGGCAGCGTTTCGCGATCGGCAGCTAGAAGCAGGAGGGGCGCGAGACGGAGGGGGCGTCTTGTTCGGTGGGCAGGATCTGGCGGAGGTAGTCGAACTCGCTGTCGCAGAAGGCGCCGTGCTTGCCACCGATCTCCACGCGCTCGGGCAGGTCTCGCGCGCCTCCCGAATCCATCAGGCGCCCTGGGACGTCGCCCGGGTTGTGGAAGTCCGCGCCGTAGGGATCGGCGAGTCCCAGCGAGTGCCCGATCTCGTGGGTCAGGGTCGTTCCGATCATCGAGCCAAGGGCCCAGACCGCGCAGGCGATCTGCGTGGGGCGTTCGGTGGACGGGCACGCGTCGCCGGAGGTGAGCTCCGGGATGCCCGCCCCGAGCTCCTCGGCCGTGACCGGTGAGCCGCCGCGATCGGTTCGGAAAGGATCGAAGACCGCATCGAACAAGGGATCGGCGCCGTCGAGCTTCTTGGCAAATACCCCGGGATCCGTGCTGAAGCCGAAGAACGACTCGACGAACACGCCTCCGTAGCCGGGGTAGCCGTCCTCCTGGGTCGTCGCGTTGACGCCTCCGATCTTGTCGTACAGGCGCATGTTCTCCTTGTCCTTGCCCGGAGTGTTGTCGTAGCCGAGCATGCCGAGCCCATTGGGGTCGGGACCGGAGACCTCCACCTGCTCGTAGAGGGCGAAGTCCTGGGGGACCGTGTCGCGGAAGTCGACGTTGACGCCCTGGTAGTCGCGCCGGGCGACCTGGAAGACGCGATCGCGAATGCGCTGGTCCGCAGCGCGCAGGCCGAAGTGACGGAGGCTTTCGACGAAGGAAGGCATGAAGCGCAGGTAGATGACCTGACGGACGCCGCCGATCTTCAAGGTCATCGGGACGGGATCGCCGGACTCGGTCTCCGCTCCGAAGAGCGTGACCGGCTGCACGGTGCCGTCGAACGAGCCGGAGACGTTTCGCAGGTCCACCGCCTTGCCGAGCTCGTCGTCCTCGTTGAGCACGTAGCGCACGAGCTCGCCGCTGACGAACTCGGGGACGAGGGACAGGTTGGTGTTCATGGGAGAGCCCCCCTTGGGGGTGAACGATCCCTTGAACTCGAGGGTGGTGAGGGACTGATCGGCGCCGCCGACGAAGCCTCCGCCGGTGACGAAGACGTACTGGCCGAGGCTGCTGGTGGAGGGGGAGAGAGAGAAGACCGCGGGACGGCTGAGTTGGACGGTAATGGGCTGCGCGGACGTGGTCGCGCCGGCCGGGAGGCCACCCGGGTTGTTGCGAAGGCTGACCTTGCCGATGAACGTACCCGGGTGGATCCCCGCGATGCGCGGATCGAAGGCGAAGGTGCAGCGGTCTCGGCTGAACGGCTTCTCCGGATCGCAGGTCAGGGACAGCCCGCCGATCGTGTCGCAGTTCGCGTCGCCGTCACGCTGGAAACAGCCTTCCAGCAGCGCGGTCGTGATCCCCTCGTTGCCGCCGAGCAGGAAGTCCTCTCCCTCGACCAGGATGCGGCTGTTGACGAAGGCCACACCGCCGCTCACGGACTTGAGGGTCGGCTCCAGCGTGTCGGCGATGTTCAACGAGACCTTGAGCGGCGGGGACAGGTGGGTCGCCCCGTCGATCGACGATTCCACGATGATCCGCGCCTCGCCGTCGAAGAACCCGTGCCCCGCGGTCAACCCCACGGAGGCGGCGCCGGGCCAGTCGATCTCCATGCGGTTGTAGTCGGTGAAGCGCGCGGCAGCAGAGATCTCGACGTCGACCCCGCGGAAGCTGCCGCGGAGCTGCAGGCGGCTCGAGCCGCTCTCGGGCGGGACGAAGGAGTTGCCCTCGACGACGAGCAGGGAGCCGTCGACGATGGTGTTGGGTTGCAGGACCGTCAGCGTGGGGCCGTCTTCGCGAACGGCGGGGCCGACGGGCGTCTCGTCGGAGCCGCACGAGACCGCCGTGCTCAGAAGGATCAGGAGCAGGATGGAACGTCGCATGGGGATCACGGGAGCTTGGGGCACTGGGAAGCGCTCAGGCCGATGCACAGGTCGTACAGGTTCGACGCGCCGTTCCAGCCGTGGATCACGAGGTAGTAGGTTCCGCTGGTCGTGATGGACCAGTTGAAGTTCTCGTTCGAGTCGGGACTCTGACCGTT
>JAKLDZ010000564.1 GCA_022703255.1 Myxococcota bacterium
CTCCCGCGCCTTGCGTCAGTCTCCCCGAAACCCGGACCGCGGGCCCACTCGCCCCGCCCTGTCGCGAATCAGGTCTGTGGCGCCCACCTACCGGCCGGCGGCCCGACGTGGCCATGATGGACGGCGATGGCGACCACTCGACGGAGATGCCGGCGCGGCAGCGGGGGCGGCGAGCAGCTCAGCCTACGGCTGCTGAGCCTCCTTGTGGGCGGTGGCCCAGGCGGCGGGCGTGAGGTCGGCGATGCGCGACTGGGGCCAGCCGTCGGCGAGCCGCTGGAACGTGTCGCGCAGGTAGCTACTGGGAGAAATACCATCGCGCAGAACGCTGCGTCTGCGAATCCCTCGATCAAGACCTTCGTGATCGGTGTGGTGGACATGGGCGACTTCGTGTCGACGAACAACCTCAATGCCCTTGCGAAGGCAGGTGGCACCGACACCGCGCTCATCGTCAAGCCCGCCCAGGACATGGCTGCGCAGTTCTCCACGGCGCTCGAGAAGATCAAGGGCAAGGCGGTCGGCTGCGAGTTCAAGATCCCGACGCCCGACGCAGGCAAGGTCGATCCGGCGAAGGTCAATGTCGTATACAAGGTCAATGGCGGCGCCGAGCAGAAGATCTACAAGGTCAACGACGCCGCGAGCTGCGACGCGACGATCGGAGGGTGGTACTACGACAAGCTGCCGGACCCGACGGCGATCATCCTCTGTCCGGCGACCTGTGCGGTCGTGCAGGCCCCGAGCCAGAAGGTCGAGGTGAGCATTCAGCTCGGCTGTCAGACCTGGGCTCCTCCGCCGAAGTAGCTCTCAGCGACGCAATCCGTCGCCCCCGGTATGACGGAATCATCCACAAAGGGCCGAAGGCGTCTTCAAGAGAACGCTTTCGCGATCTGGTCGGCTTCCACCGCAATGGCGGTGTCGCCTGCAGGGATCTCCAAATACCCTGCAAGACGGCTCTCCAGCTCGAATGCCTCCATGACATAGAACAACAGCTCGGCGCGAACACTCAAGAGCAGGAGGTACTCGTCGCCAAGGGAAAGCGCCCATCGCAGCGCAGCCGCGTGTCCCTCCCCCCGCACCTCCAGCTTGCTGATCTCGTCCAGCACCAGCACGCGCAAGGATGTTGCGTCCTGTCGCAACCACTCCAATCCGGCAGCGAACGCGTCCTGCATGAACGAGAAGGAGCACAGGACGCTCGTCCCCGGCTTCTCGCGGCCGCCGGGCCGGGCGAGGGGCAGCGACTGCGCGTGGTCCCTCACGCGGACCAGGTCATAGCAGCGACAGTCCTCCTCGTCGCTCATGGTCCGCTGGAAGTAGCCGCCGACGTTCGCCCCCCGCCGCGCGACCGCGTCTGCCAGCTTCAACGTCGTGGTGGTCTTGCCCGCGCCTCGCGGCCCGTAGATGATAAACACTTTCGCCATGAGAGGGCCCTTCGTTGACCCCGGCGAGAGGGCGGCGTCAAGAGGTCCTTCGCCATCCGCGGAGAGCATCGCGGATCGCCGGCAAGGGAAACATGGTATGCTCAGACCTCACACCTCTGCGAGGCCCCATGGATCCAAGACGCGCCCGGCTGGCATTGGTTGCAGTGCTTTCGGTACTCGTCGCGGGCTGCTCCGACTCGAATGACGCGGTTCAGGAGCAGGGCGAGGAGGGGCAGGCCTGCTTCCGCAACTCCACCTGCATGCCGGGGCTCACCTGCGTGTCGGACGTGTGTGTCGCCGCGGGCGCCGACGCCGGCAACGCACAGGACGCGCACTCGGATGCCACCGTGCAGGACTCCGCGGCTACCGACTCTGCAATCTCGACCGGCGACTCCGGCAAGGAGCCGGACGGCTCGATTCCGGAGCCCGACGCGGCGGTGCCGGAGGACGTCGACGAGCCCAACGGGAACGAGACATGGGCGGAGGACAAGACGATTGCCACGGTCCTGCCGTTAGCGACGCCGCATCAAGGCTGGATCTCGTTCAAGGGCGACGAGGACTTCTACAAGATCAGCATCACGAAGTCCGGCACGCTGCACATCGTGGTGACAACTGCCGAGGCGACGCCGGTGGACCTGTGGGCCGAGCTGTACTGCCCGCAGCACAACAGTTGGGGCAAGGTGGTGCAGCACGACGGCTCCGCGGGGCCGACGAGCCTCACGAAGGACGTCAAGGTCGACGCGAGCATCACGAAGACGTACTACCTCCTGGTGCACGACGAGAACGACGACGACGTCGATCCGATCAAGCCCTACACGCTCACTGTCACGCTGAAGTAGGGGAAGGATGCGGCGCCGCGGCCCGCGTCGAGGCCGCCTCGGGGGACCAGCATGCCGGACTCTCCCCTCCCGTCCCGTCATGCTACCATTGCCTTCATGGCCTCCCTTCGCTCTCCCACGCTTGCGTGCGTCGGTGCTGTGCTGTGCGCTTCCCTCCTCGCCGACGTCGGCTGCGGCGCACCCGAGCCGCAAGGCGAGCTTCCGCCGGTCGAAGACCTCGCCAACGTGCAGCAGGCATCGATCGACTGCACCCAGTGGACCGACACGGGCTACGTCGACGGCGTCCCGTTCCAGATCACCCTCGTGACCGCGGACGGCAAGCCTGTCGAGGTGAGCACGGCAAACGCGTATGTCGTCATGCAGCAGGCCGCCGCGGCCGACGGCGTGAGCATCAAGATCGTGAGCGGCTTCCGGACCTACGCGGAGCAGCAGTACTTCTACAACTGCTACATCAACTGCAACTGCAACAACTGCAATCTCGCGGCGAAGCCGGGCTACAGCAACCACCAGAGCGGACACGCCCTCGACCTGAACACCTCGACGTCATCGGTGCTCAACTGGTTGAACTCGCACGGCGGGGCCTACGGGTTCAAACGCACGGTGCCGAGCGAGGACTGGCACTGGGAGTACTGGGGCGGAGGGCCGGGCGGTGGTCCGTGCGACGACAACACTCCCCCGACGCCATGCACGGTGACCGCGACCGGCAAGACGGGCGAGTGCATGGACACCACGGTGTGCGCGGACATCGGGGGCTACGAATCCACGCCCGGTTACTGTCCGGGGCCTTCCAACATCCAGTGCTGCACGGCGGGTGGGTCGCCCGCAGCTTGCACGGTGACGGCGACGGGGAAGTCTGGCGTGTGCCTCTACACCACCGAATGCGACGCGCTGGGCGGGCACGAGTCCACGCCCGGCTACTGTCAGGGCCCTAAGAGCGTCCAGTGTTGCACGGAGAAAGCACCCCCTCCGCCCGCGGACGCGGGAGTGGAGGAGGATGCCGCCGTGGAGG
>JAKLDZ010000565.1 GCA_022703255.1 Myxococcota bacterium
GTCCTTGCGGTCATCTTCCGGCTTCACCGTCTCCTGCGGGACGGCATCCGCGGCAGCATTCGGGCCGTCGGTTGCCCCGCCAGCGACGACCTTCATGGAGTCAGTCGTCGTCATTGGGTCTCACCTCGAACGAATCGGACGATCCGCTGATATTGACTCTCGCCGTCGAGAGCGGCCTGGGTCAACACCTGGTCCGCCTGGCCGCTGCCAAGGAAGGCGCCGCCCTTGAAGGGGTACATGCTCGCGGCGCGACCCCGGTCCGAGCTGATCCAGCGCCAGAGAGTGGGCAGCGTGAATCCCGTGATCCCCATGGCCTGGGATCTGACCATCTCGGGCAAGAGCGTATTCTGCTCGTCCGGGGGCAGTGCATCGAAGAGCTCCGCGCTCGCCACGTAGAATGCGTCGAGGTCGATCCCGGCGGCGACCAGCCGAGGCAAGGCGCCTTGTACGAAAGCGTAGGCCACCTCGCTTCCCTGTAGCACCACGGTCCCGGCGCTCGTGGCCTTCGCGCGCCGGAGGGCGTAGACACCGCTTGTCACCTGGGCCACCGGAGCCAAGCCGAGTGCGCCGCGGTCCAAGACCTCCTTGCTCGGGCGCGTCACGAATACCGCGATGACCGCCGGGCGCCTGCGGAGCGCTGCGGAAAGCAGCACTGGGATCTCTTGCGGCTCCCACGGGGTCAGGGTCACCACCGCGCCGCGAGGGAAGTTGTCCTGCAGGAGCTGGAGACACTGGGGGTCCGCATGGGTGGGGCCATCCTCGCCGGTCTCGATGCCCGCGTGCGCGCAGACGAGGATCATCGTTCGGCCTGCCTCGCCCGCGAGCTCCCTGAGTCCCTGGTTGCCGATGGCGTGGAGGCGCCCCGTGATGTGGCCGAGCGGGGCAAGGAACGCGGCGTAGGAGGAGCCAACTCCGACGTGATGTCCCGCCATGGAGATCCCCGAGAGGATCCCGCACATCGCGTCCTCGCAGATGCCACCCGTGGAGAGGAGTCGTGCTCCGGGGTTCGTCGCCGCGTTGAAGAAGCCCGGAGGGAAACCCTCGCCCGCCAGTTTCACGCTGGTCGATCCCAGGAGATCGGCGGCCGCGATCAGGATCCCGCCCTCGGTCGCGCGGTTGAGCTGCCCCAGCACCTTGGCGAGCGCCTCGCGCAGGGTCGTCCGCGACCCGGGAACCGCGATCACGCTCCCGGCGGTGGTCTGGGCGACGCGCTCGGCGGCAGCCGCGAGACCTCGCACATTCGGCGCCTGCGCTCTTGGCCGACGCTGGTGCTGGAAGAGTCGTTCGCGAGACTCAGCCAACCGCGTCGCGAGGCGAGCCACGAGCCCGGGCGTCTCTCGGAGCTGCTCGCGGATCACTCCAAGGGTCTGGAGGTAGCAGCGCTCGACGACGTTCGCGTTCTCCCCGTGGTCGCAGCAGGGCTGATCCGCCCAGCACCTCGCTTGCCAACGCCCCTCGGTCGTGAAGCGGTTCACGGTCTCGAAGAAGGCAGGCGAACAGAAGGCGTGGCCCGCGCCGTGGGAGCGGCAACCCTCGATGCCGTACTGCCAACCTTTGACCGTCCGGTAGACGAGCGCCGTGGGTTGGTGGTTGTCGAAGGTCAGCGCCTGCCGCTGGGCGAGTGCGATCTGTCGCACGTCGTGTCCGTCAGGTACGACGACCACGTTCCAGTCATGCAGATAACACAGCTCGGCCGGATCCCACTGGACGTAGTCTCCGGGCACGCCCTCGGCGCGGCAAACGCGGTCCGAGTCGATCGATGCCTGGTTCCAGTCGACGTGGAGGAAGACGTTGTTCAGCGAGGCCGTGCCGGCGGCGGCCAGTGCTTCGGCCGCCCTCCCCGGCGTCAACCCCGCTTCCCCCTCGACGATATGGACCCGGGGTGCGTGCTCCCCGTAGTAGTCGGCCAAGCCCCAGGCGAGACCGATCGACGATGCCAAGCCGACGCCCGAGGCTCCGGTCGCCAGACGCACGAACGGTGTCGCCGGCGTCGGATGCCCGTCGAGCGCCTTGGCGCCAAGCTTGATGAACTGCGGCGTTCCGGTCGTCGGATTGCGGCGAAAACCCAGGAGGTCCTCGAACCGGAGCCGTTGGCGCTCACTCGCTGGCAGCAACTCCGGAGCGCCCAGTCGCATCACCTCGTCGCGCAGGGCCCACAGGGCATAGAGCCCGAGCGCCTTGTGGCCGGCGGCATAGGACAGCACATCGGCGTCGTCTCGCAGTGGCGTCGCCACGTCGTAATCGAGGAGGCCAAAGACAAGGCTCTGCGTGAACCTCCCGGCGGACAGCGAGCCGCCGGGGTGTCCCGAGGACGGGACGAAGTTGAACATCACCGCGACCAAACGGCGATACAGCTCATCGAACTGCTCTAGAGTCGCAGCGTCCGAGGAGGACAAGTCCTCCTCGTCGCGGGAGACATCGAGCGAAATGAAGGCCCCTCGTCGCGGGCCGAAAGGCGTAATCACGGCATTCTCCGGTTACTACGCCGCGGCCGACTCAGGCGCACTTCTCCGCAGCGGCCGGGCTCGTCACGTAGCGCAGATGGAACTCGCCGAGGCGGGCGACAAGCTGCTGAATCTCATCGCGCGGCGGCAAGAAGGTCGTCCGGAAGTGGAAGGTGCCCGGCCGCTGCCCGAAGCCGGACCCCGGGACCACGCAGATCCCGGTCTCCTCGAGCAAGGCCAGGCAGTACGCCGTATCTCGCTTGGCTGCATGGTTTTCCCGTTCCGCGGGGGTCATGACGCCGACGTCTACCCCGGGCTCCGCCGGCAGCTCGAAGCGGACGAAGGCATACATGGCGCCCTGCGGTATGTCCACCGACATGCCGGGGATCTTGTTGATGCCTTCTCCGAGAATCTCGGCCTTCCGCTTCAGATCCTCCACGATCGTGTCCCGCTCACGGGCGTAGAGGACGTAGCTTTGCTCTCCGGCCTGGGGCGGCGCCACCATGAGGTAGGTGGCTAGCTGTCCGGGGACGTTCGCGCACAGGCTGATCGACTGCAGCTTGATGAACTCTCCGAGCACGTCCTCGGGGATGTTGCGCAGCTCGAGGTATCCGCCGCGGTGTCCGCATTCGCCGAGGAAGCCCTTCGACACCGAGTGAAGGCTGAAGAGCGGGGTCGTCGTGTCGCCCAGCGCGTGCATCACCTTGGCGAAGGAGTGGAAGGCGCAGCCCGCCGCGTAAACGTTCTCCTGGTAGACCTCGTCGGCGATCACCGCGAGCTCGTGCCGCCGAGCGAAGCCGAGGATCATCTCGA
>JAKLDZ010000566.1 GCA_022703255.1 Myxococcota bacterium
GATGGCGAGAGAGGCCGAGAGGCTGGAGGCGGAGACCGACACGCTGGCCACGATCGCGGGAGTGCGGGAACAGCTCTCGGTGGTGGCGGCGTTGCAGATGCTGCGGCTGTCGCTCGAGGGGCTGTTGTCGCGGGCAGAGCGGAACCGCCTGCAAACGGTAGCGCGCGGCGCGGCCCTGCAGAATCGAAGAGCCGTGTCGGGCGGGCGTGGGTTCGACCGCGAAGAGCACACGATGGTGACGAACACGCAGATCCTCGGTATGGAGGAGATGCTCAGGCGGACCCGAACGCCGGACGGGCAGGGGAATTGAGTCAGTATTCAGCCAGGTGAGCCGTCGATCCCCATGCCGGCCAGCCTGGCAGGAGGGTTCATGAACACGCAGCAACGGAAGAACCGCTGCATTGCCCTGTGTACCGGGGACAACGAGAATACCAGCATCTGCTGGACGCTGTTCACGCACTTCACCGGCTTCGATTCCCCCATCGAGCCGCTGCGCGCCCCGGCCGATGAGATAGGGGTGGCGGGGAGTGGCTGACGGACCTGCGAAACCGAGGCAGGCGTCACGTCGTCCCGACTTCCCAGTGCGTCCTGTCCCGGGGACAGACGCCAATCAACGGGCAGCCCTCACGACACGCTGCGCCCCCCGAACGGCACCACGTCTGGCCGATGTCAAACGCGGGCCCGTCGAGCGCACCGGGAAATGACGGATGCAATCTGCGCGCTGATCGAATCACGGCATCGACGAGACTGGCCGCCGGATAGCGAGTCCGGCCGGGGGTGCCGTCGATCAGGCCCGTCCGCAGGAAGACGCGGCAGACATGACGATCCACGGCGATGTCGATATCGCTCCATCCAGACAGGGGAACTCCGTAGATGGACGGGAGCATGCAGGTCATCATGTTCGCGAGCTTCTGGCTGATGCCGCGAAACTCGAGAAGACGATCCCGGACGACGCGCGCCCCGGGGTCTTTCGCCCAGATGTTGGTGGCGTCGCCTCGATAGGAGTCCACGAGCGTCTGCGCGCACGCCTTGATCGAGCGCGCGGTCTGCAGGGGAAAACGCTGAAGCGCGCCCTGCCCCGGACGACCGCGGATTGCCGATTCGAGGTCGGCCTCGGACGTCCTCGCGAGGCGGTACGTGCGCTTGTCAATCACCTTCCATCCGTCAACCTCCGGACAACGTCCGTGGTCTGACATGGGCCGGCGTTTGACCATCAGCGGTGGTCAACGAGAATGCGAGGGCTCACAGGGAGCGGAGGGCGTGAGCAGAGAGGGAGGCGGCTCACGCCGCGACGGGGGCGACTGCGGCGGCGAGCACGGCGATGAGGTGCTCGCGCTGTCTGCGCAGGAGGCGTGAGGCTGCAGCGATCGACCGGGTGAGCAGGTGGTAGATGGGAGTCGCCGCTTCGGTGGGCAGTGAAGCGATTGCCTCGCGGGCCTCGGAGCACCAGAAGCGGAAGGCGAGTTCGGAGGCGGAGTCGAGGGCGGCGTCGACGAATGCGCTGGCGGTTGCGGAGCTGAGGCCGGCGGAGCGAATGGCGGCGGCCTTCTCGCGCAGAGGAGCAAGCTGCAGGTCACCCGCACGTTGTCGGAGCTCGAGCAGGTGCAGCGCGGTTCGCTCGAGATGCTCTGCGGCATCGACGTTGCGGATGATGCCCCCGAGGTACCGCCCGGGATCGTGGTCGAGGGGGAGAGTGCCCTGCTCCTTCTTGCCCTGATAGATGGCGAGGCCGCGCAGGATGGCTGGCATCGAGTATCCACACAGGGACAGCGACACTTCGCCGGCGGGGTCGTCGATCCCAAGGAGCACCAGGCGCTCGCCGAGCAGTTGTCGTCGGACCGGGTCAGCGCGCCTGTCGCGAGTCTGTCGCGCGATCTGCTCACGGCGGCGACGTTCGAGGATGTACTTGAGGGCCTCGTCGATCTGGTCCTGCGACGGGCTCGACTGGTCGTAGGCCTGGGCGGGAGTGAGCCCGCCGAGCTTGCGACGCAGCCTTCCGTTGCGGCCGCGGAAGAAGGCAGTGGCAACCTGCTGCGCAATGCCACGCGCGATGTCCTTGTCTGTCTTGCCGCCGATCACGATCGGCGCGGGAAGGGATTGCTGGAACAGACCGAATGCACCTTCGACGGGGGCCTTCGCCTGGCCCCGACCAGGAGTAGAGCGAAGTAGTTCGGTGCACGACAGAGCGTCGTCGATCTGCGGCGCGAAGTTCGACGGACGGTTGTCGAGCGTGACTGCGAGCGGGGGCTGCCCGCCGGTGGTGTGCAGTGCCTCGTCGAAGCAGGCGATGACCGCTTGCGCGTCTTCGGCGTCGCAGACGCGTGCTCCGACAGCGGCATTGCTGGCGCGATCGACCATGGCCTCGAGGTTGAAGAGGAACTGCTGGCCGCGGAAGTCGATCCTCAGTTGCTTGCCGTCGCCGAACCACTGCAGGCCCGGGAAGCCGGTGTGCATCGAGCCTCGACTCCAGGGAGCCTGGTGAGGCCCGCCGCGCGATGCGGGGCGATGCAAGCCGGCGGCGGTCAGCACCTCGGTGATGAAAGTGCGTCCGAAAGGCAGACGAAGCTGCTCCCGGGCATGGTCACAGAAGCTCGACAGGTCGCCATCCCACGCCTCGTACTCGGACAGCAAGGTGGCGATCTGGGGCTGCGCGCACGACAGCAACGGGTCGAGCTCCGGGCGGTGGTCGGGGGGAGCGCTTGTGTCGGGTGACGAATCATCGCCCGGCGTGCGCAGCCAATCCTTGAGCGTTCCGAGGGGAACGCCGACGGCGTCGGCAGCGCGGTCCAGGGGCAGGTCGCAGGCTGCGGCTCCCGGAGCGAACAGGCCGACGACGAAGCGGCGGAACCGGTCATGGTAAGAGCGTCGAGTCCCGTGGCCGCGCACGACACCGGGGTGATCCATGATGAAGTCGCGCGACGCCTTCACAACCGCCAGCACGCGATCGGGCTGGGGCTCTGCGACAGCGGGGCGTCCCGCGGTATGGTGCAGGTCGGACAACGCCTCGCAGAGCCGAGCTCGCATCGCGTAGGCCTGACTGGACCTGGCGCCGGCAAGGTCGATGGCCTCGGAAGCGGACGACGGAAGCGTGCTCCCGAGGCCGTGCGCGAGGTCGAGAGCGACAAGAAGAACGGCCGCGATGACCGAGGGTTTGATCGGGGAGCCGGAGGGTGATATCGGAAGACCGCGCTTTCTTGGTTAGGGCAGTGGTTGTTTCGCAACTCCCATCTACCCGAACGAAGGAGGCGCTT
>JAKLDZ010000567.1 GCA_022703255.1 Myxococcota bacterium
CGTCGTGGCGGAAGCGCGGCGAGTCGGGCACGGTGCCGAGCAGGCGATGCAACGTGCTCGCCCGCGCCGGCAACGCGGCCAGCAAGCCGGCGTCGACGCCCGCCGCTTCCAGTTGCCGCGCGGCGCGATGCAGGCTTTCCGCCATGCGCTCGGCGGCGCGGCCGGTGGGCGCGGCCAGCGCGATGCGCGGAAGACGCACGCCCACCAGGATCGTGCGATCGAGGCTCGCGGGATCGCGCAGGGCGGTGAGCAGCGAGATGGGCTGGGAGCCCGCGAGCGCGGCGACGGCCACGCACACGAGCAGCAGCAGCGCCGCCAGGGCGACGGCCACCAGCAGCCGCTTCAACCCCGCCTCCATCCCCGCGTCTCCGCCCGCCCGATCACTTGTTGCGCTCGTAGATGAGCCGAAGCCCGTGCAGCGTCAGATCGTCGTCCACCCGATCGATGCTTCGCGTCTGCCCCGCGATCATCCGCGCCAGCCCCCCCGTCGCGATCACCGCGCACGGCCCGAGCTCCGTCTTGATGCGGGCGATCATCCCATCGACCAGAGACGCGTAGCCAAACACGATCCCCGACTGCATCGAGTGTGTCGGGTTACGACCGATCACCTTCGGGGGGACCGCTAGCTCGACGCGCGCGAGCCGTGCGGCATGGGAGAAGAGGGCCTCGGCGCTGATCTGCACGCCCGGGGTGATCACGCCGCCGAGGTACTCGCCCTTGGCGTTGACGCAGTCGAAGGTGGTGGCGGTGCCGAAGTCGACGACGATGAGGGCGGAGCGGACCTGCTCATAGGCGGCGACGGCGTTGACGATGCGATCGGCGCCGACCTCGCGGGGGTTCTCGTAGAGGATCGGCATGCCGCTGCGCATGCCGGGCCCGACCACGATCGGCTCGCAGTGGAACGCTCCGCGGACCAGCGAGACCATCGTGTCCGTGAGCGTGGGGACCACGCTCGCGATGACCCCCGCCTCGATCGACGACCGATCCGTGCCGTTCAGGTCGAGCATCCGCAGCGCGAAGACCACGTACTCGTCGGCCGTGCGACGGCGCGAGCTCTCGCACCGGAACCCGAAACAGAGCCGGGGACCGTCGAACACCCCGAAGGTGATGTTGGTATTGCCGACGTCGATGCCGAGCAGCATGCGGCGAACCTAGCCCGAAACTCGAGCCGTGGCTAACGGCCCGAGGCGTCCGCTATCTGCTGGCCCCGGGACCGAGGGAATGGAATAGTCCGGCGCCGGGCTGCTGCCCGCATGACCGAGGACGCCTTGGAACCGACGATGGACGAAGCTGCGCAGCGACAACCCCGAGGGTGGAGGCAGTGGCTCATGCTGCTCGGCGTGGGGGGCGGCTGGCTGATCGCCGACCTGGCGACCAAGCGCTTCGCCGCCGCGCGCCTCGCGGAGCGATCCCTCGACCTGCTCGAGCTCAAGGGCGTGATCGTGCGCCTGGTCCTCGCCCACAACCCGGCCGGCGCCTGGAGCATGTTCGGCTTCGTCCCGGGCATCGCGCGACGCCTGCTGTTCGTTGCCATCAGCGTGGTCGCCAGCGTGCTTCTGACGATCTGGTACCTGCGTCTCCCACGCGAAGAGAGGCTCGTGCGTCTCGGGCTGGTCACGGTCCTGGGCGGCGCCCTTGGCAACCTCGTCGATCGCATCGCCTACGGCTCGGTGATCGACTTCATCGAGGTGTCGGCGTTCTGGGGCGAGACACGGCACTTCTGGCCCACGTTCAACATCGCCGACGTCGCGATCTCGGTGGGAGTCGGGCTGTTGCTGCTGCAGATGGTGCGGGGGAAGAAGTAGGGCTCTTCGGCACACGTCGGCGTGACGCGGCGTGATTGCGCGCGAACTGAACGGGCGTGCGTGTTCAATGGCAAGAGTGGCTGTGAAAGACGTGCGCAGCGTCGGCCCTGCTTCGTGCCGTGGCTTGTCAGGGAGCGAGCTCAGAAACGAGCAACACGGGCATTTCGGTCACCTGCTGCAAGGCCGCATCGTTGGTGAGAAGTGCGTCGCACTGCAGACAGATCGCCGTCGCGATCTGAATGGCGTCGGGGGTCCTCACCCGATACTTGCTGCGCAGTCTGGCTGCCTCCTCGGCGACAGCAGGATCGACATTCCGCACGGAAAACTGCGCGTTCTGGAGGAGAATGTCGCGGTAGGTCTGCGCCAGGGCGACGTCACCCTTCTGCAGGGGCAGGACGAGCAACTCAGTGAGTGTCACGGCTGATGTGAAGCCCAGGATTTGACCACCGTCAATGCGGCGGAAGACCTCGCGGACGATCGGCGCGTAAGTGGGATGCTGCTCGACCAGGTAGATGACTGGGGCCGTGTCGACCGCCAGTCGCTCGACACCAGCGAGGGCGACCGCACAGGGTGTCACCTGGCCCCGTCCCACTCGTCGCGCAGAGCATCGACGTGTTCTTGTGCATTGACCCCCTGCCAAAGGGACGCGCCCAATCCGTCCAGTTCGAGGAGTCTGCGCGCGGGAGTCGCCTCCGCTGCAGCATCTGCGACAATCCTGCCGGCAAGCTGCAGACGCTTGGCCAGGGGAAGAGCACGGATGTGCTGTTCGTAGATTTCCTCGACCGTGTTCGTCTTCTTCATGGTCACGCCTCAGTGGGCGATGGAAGTGTAGGGCAAGTCCGCGAACCGGTCCATCGGTGATCCGGGGAGACACTGACTGGCCAGTCGTGAACGCGAACCTCCCGGGAAAGGGGGCCGAGAGCACCCGAACAACCAACGTCGGTTGCGACGGATTCGGACGCATGGTCGAGCTGACCCAGCTGGTCTTCGGGGAGCCCCGGTGCCCGACGAGAAGTGGCGCCTCGCTGCTCGAGTCCAGAACGCAGGATGGTGCGAGCTCGTACGTCGATTCGTATCACGAAACGATCGCCTACGTGGACGGGCTGGGGCGCACGGTGGACGCGCGACACCGGGGCGCGACCGCCATGCTGTCGCATGGCTCTCTGGCGATGCCGGTGGCAAAACGCACAACGACGTAAGCACAGGTCGGCGCACCGACCCCAACCCGCCTGCTACGTCCCACACCCCACCTTTCCCGTGTCCTCCTGGCACGTGCACGCGCCGCACGACCCCTTCGACAACCACTTGCCATCGCAGCACTGATAGCTCGGGGAGCAGCCGCCGTCCGCGTATACCCCGCCGTAGCTGTGCACGCAGCTCGCCCCCGACGGCCCGGCGTCCGCGGCGGTCCCTTCCCCTTGCACTACGACCCCGAGGCTCTCGC
>JAKLDZ010000568.1 GCA_022703255.1 Myxococcota bacterium
GCCCACGCGGTGACCGTCCGATCGGTCGACGACTTGCTTGCGACGTAGGCCGCGCACGCGGAGGGGGATCGCGCACGCGCACGCCGAACGAGGCCGAGCACGTGGCAGCGGCTACAAGACCTACGGTGATTCCCTCCTTGGACAGATGGCTTTGCAGCTGAAGGTGACCAAGGCTGACCTCGTGGACCTGGTGAAATGCCCACTCGACGGCCCCGGATACGTCGAGAAGCTGCGCGACCGCGGGATCAGGGTCTGACCATCGACTCGCCTGCGCGCTCCCCATCCCAACGGCCCC
This sequence comes from Myxococcota bacterium, assembly GCA_022703255.1. Classification (GTDB taxonomy): domain Bacteria; phylum Myxococcota_A; class Polyangia; order Polyangiales; family Polyangiaceae; genus JACRCQ01. Next base: position 296 of record JAKLDZ010000568.1, read on the forward strand.
TCTCGCGACGCCGTCCCCCTCCTGACCCCATCCCCACAGCCTGCCACGCTCCGCCAATCCACGCGCTCCGGTCCGCTCGTGCGATCTCGTCGCCGCCGCAGCCTTCGCACCCTGCTCCCCCGCGCCTCGCTCCGCCCCGACGGCCCCGCGCTCCGGCCGCTCCTCCCCGCGCTCCGGTCGCCAGTCCCCTCGCTCCGTGGGCTCGAGCGCCGCGGCAACACGATCGACGCGCGCTCCGCTCCCTCGGTCGCGACGACCTTGGGAGTCGAACCTGAAGCTCTCGATTGGGGGTGTCTATTGGGGGGCGCCGCCGCCCGGTGCGCCGGGGGCGCCCGGGCCAGGGACGGGAGGAGCAGCGGGATTGGGTGCTGTCGGATCGTCTTCCTCGTCGGGTGTGTGGGCCTTCTCTGCCCGCAGCTTCTGGAAGTCCCTGTCCGACCGCCCGGCCACCGCCGCCAGCGTCTTGCGGAACGCCTGAAGCTCGGCGTCGAACTCGCCGGCCGCCACGCGCATCCTGCCGGACACATCCTGGTACGCCTTGTCCGACGCCTCTGCCTCGGACCACTCCTTGTGCGCCGCCTGCAGGGACGCATCCAGCTCCTTCAGGCAATCGGCCTGGAAGGGCAGGGGCTGCTGCGCAGCGTCGCGGTAGTCGGCGACCACGTCATGGAACCGCCCTGCATCCTCCAGCACGTCGTCGGCCACGGTCGGGTTGTCCATGAAGCTGCTCGCGTCGAAGCCCGCGACTGCCTTGGCGGTCTGGGGCATCCACACCCGCACGACCTTCACCAGACGGCCGATCGCGGACCTCCCCTCATCCATCTCCTTGCGCCACGCGGGCTCGTACTTCGCCGTGGCGTCGTACGCGGTCTGCATGTTGTTGGCGGCCGCCACCAGCCTCGTCTCGAACGCGGCGAGCGCTGCATGCTCGCTTTTGCGACGGGCCAGGACTCGCAACGCGCGCGGCGCAAGCCTGCGCAACTTCCACAACGGTGTGCTGGGCATCGATTCCTCCCGGTCGGGTCCCACACCCGACGATTCGTTGCCCGTACCACGCCGCCGGCAGGTTCACAATGCTCTAGGGAATTGCTGCAAGAACATCCTGGGCGGTGGCGTCGGGTGTCGCGGACCACACGAGCTTGCCCTGCGCATCCACCACGAGCGTGGCGGGGAGTCCCTCGACGCCGAGCTGGCTGCGGCTGGCGTTCGAGCGATCCACGAGGAATGGCCAATCAACTCCCCACTGCTGGAGTGTGGACTTCGCCTGCTCGGTGGACTCGCCGTCGGCGAGCACGGCCACCAGGATCAGGCGTGCCCCGCGGGCCTGAAGCTCGGCGTTCTTTGCCACGAGCTCCGGCAGCTTCTTGCGGCACGGCTCGCAGGTGGGGCCCCAGAAGTCGAGGACGGTGGACTTGCCGTCTTGCGACGGGATGGAGACGAGCGCGCCGCCGTCGGTGGGCAGGGCGATGGTGACGGCCTGGCCGAGCATGGGATGCTGGGCCGAGGGGACGGGGGCGTGACCGCAGGAGGCGAGGAGCAGGGCGGAAAGGGCGAGGAGCTTGCGCATGCACCTGCACTCTATCGCAGCCCGGTGATTCTCGGGTAGTGTTCCCGATCATGCGAATTGCGGGAATCGTTGGGATCGCCGCCCTCGTCGCGGCTGGCTGTGGCCCCTCCAAGCCCGAGGCGAAGGGCCCGGACCTGCCGGACACGGGCAAGGCCTTCGGGGGAGTGCAGTGCAGCGCGGTGCGTCCGCAGACGGAGCCGGACCTGATGGCGTGGGACCCGGGGTCCCGTTTGAACCTCAAGGTGCTGTCGAACCAGGGCGTGGTGGCGGTGCGCTACGAGGTGACCGGGTGCGACGTGCGTCTCGAGGTCCTTTCGAACTGCATTGGCGAAGGGAAGTACGAGTACGAGCCGTACGCGGCGAACCAGAGCAAGATGGCGCGCAATGCGCAGGAGCTGTTCACGGAGCTGCCGCTGGGAGCGGCCGCGCTGACGGGCAAGCTGAAGAACGGACGAGCGCTGCGCACCGACTACATGCTGGTGGGAGCGAGGGCGCTGAAGGCCGGGAGCGCGTTTGACCGCGCGCAGCTCAAGGGAGACTGCTCGAAGGCGACGCACGTGGTGAACCGTCTGTACGTCGGCGGGTTCGCGATGATGGCGGGAGAGACGCAGTCGCTGGAGGCGGCGGCGAGTGTGTTCGGAGTGGGAGCAGGGGGAAAGCAGAGCGTGGCGGGGGAGGTGGTGAACAACGAAGGCGTGGCGGAGGCTTGCACGGAGGCGCAGAAGAGCGCGAAGGAGAGCGCGCAGTGCGCGGTGCCGCTGCGTCTGGGGCTGGTGCCGTTGGGAGCGATCCAGACGGTGTGCCCGGAGGGGAGCGAGCTGAAGGGGGATCAGTGCGTGCGCAAGGTGGCCGCGGTGGAGTGCCCATCGGGATCGAAGTGGGACGGGAGCAAGTGTGCGGCGAGCGTGGACGCGAGCTGCGCGAGCGGGATGCACTTCGAGTCGGGGCGCGGGTGCGTGGCGAACGTGGTGGCGCCTGCGGCCACGCCCGTTGCTCCGGCCGCCGCTGCTCCGGCGACGGTCTCAGCCGGCGGGATGGTTCGGATCCCGGCGGGTGTGTTCATGATGGGATCGAATGATGGGGACGCGGACGAGAAGCCTGTGCACCAGGTTCGGGTGAACGCGTTCGAGATGGATGTGACCGAGGTGACGGTGGGAGCGTACCGGGCGTGTGTGAATGCGGGGAGGTGCGGTCAACCCGGCACGGAGCGGAACTGCAATTGGGCGCAATCGTCGGGCAAGGAGAACCACCCGATCAACTGCGTGGACTGGAACCAGGCGACGGCGTACTGCGGGTTCGTGGGCAAGCGATTGCCGACGGAGGAGGAGTGGGAGTACGCGGCGCGGGGATCGTCGGGGAGGAAGTACCCGTGGGGCGACGA
>JAKLDZ010000569.1 GCA_022703255.1 Myxococcota bacterium
GCGCGCCTCGTGATCGAGCGTTTGCGATGACGCCTTGAGCTGGAACCGGTCCTTGACCAGGATCGTGGACTGGTTCTTGCCCACCGTCATCATCGGGTGGCTCTGCAGCTTCTCCGTCGCGCTCGAGAACTTCGAGCGTGCGTCCGGGTTGTTCGCCGTGTCCGAGATCGACAAGGTGAGCAGGTCCTTGCCGTCCTTCTGGTACTTCGCCTCCGCATACCCGGTCTTCTCCTGCGTGAACACCCGCTTGGTCCCGTCCGTCGCGTCGGCCGGGAAGAACTTGTTGAATGCCGAGCCTTCCAGCGGCTTGGGCTCGCTCGACGCGGGGGCCGGGGGTTTGGCGGCGGTGGTCGTGGCGCCCGACGGCTGTGCGCTGGGCGTGGTCTTGGTCTCCCAACGCGAGGGCTTCTTCTCCTCGGACGAGCCTCCGCAGCAACCGGCCACGGCGACGGCGAACGCAAGACCCAGGAACAAGCTCCAACCATAGCGCACACGCAGCATGCGGGACCTCCTCGAGTTGAGCCGCGACCCTGAGGGATTCCGGGTGCGGCGTCAAGGGGCGCCCCCCGCCGAAGCTGCCATCGAGGACTGACATCGACGGCGACACCATCGTCTCGCCGCATGTCGTGGACGTTGGCCGACGGTGCGGACAACCTGTCGGCCGCACTGCGCAGGTGGGGCCGGAAGACTCGTTGCGAGGGGCTCGGGCAATGGGTGTAGAGTGCGGGTATCCACGGCGGGAAGGCGGACCATCGATGAATGACGGGACGAAGGGCGGAAGGCGTGCAGTGGCAGGGACGGTGGCGTTCGTGTTCGCTGCGCTGATCGCGACCGGGTGCTGTGGCGGCGGAGAGGACGCCTGCAAGGCCACGCTCACCTACAAGGGAATCACCGGCCCAGGGGCCGGGGTCACGAAGGCCGAGGCGCAGAAGGGCGCGTGCTGGAAGTACTGCATCCACCACGACCCGAGCGTCGATGCCGAGTACAAGCGATGGCTTGCCGCCAACAAGTCGAAGACCGGGAACAAGACCTGGGATCTCGACGAGGTCCCCGCGCTCAAGATGGTTCGTCTCGCCTGCGAGGACGCGTGCCAGCGGGACATCGCCGGCGGCAAGGCGAAGATATCCTTCGAAAGCTCCTGCAAGAAGTAGCGGCGCAGGACCAGGAACGATCAGCGTCGGCGACGTCGCATCACCGCCGCGAGGACCTCGTCCATCTCGGCGATCCGCAGCAGCTTGCAGGCGACGGCGTAGACCAACGCGCCGGCTCCCACGCCGCCCAGGGCGCGAATCCACACGGGGACGAGGCCCGCGACCGCGCGCTCTGCGCTCCAGAGAACCAATCCCATGACGGCGGCTGCGAGGGCCACCCGGACGAGCTGACTCCCCTGTCCCTTGGGACCCGGAGTGCCGCTCGTGTGCCTGCGAAAAGCGCCGGTCAACACCGCGAGGTTCACCCACGCACCCAGGGAGGTCCCGATGGCGAGCCCGACATATCCAATCCACCGGAAGGCGATGATATTGAGCGTGAGGTTCGTGGCGACGGCGCTTGCGGAGGCGATCAGCGGAATGCGGGTGCGATCGAGCGCATAGAACGCGGGGGCCGCGACCTTGACCCCGGAATAGGCATACAGGCCGAAGGCGTAGGCGACGAGGGCGATGGCGGTGGCGCGCGTGTCCGAAGCCGTGAACCGGCCATGCTCGAACAGCAGACCGATCACCGGCTCCGCCAGCACCGCGAGGCCGACCGTGGCCGGCACGGTCAGAAACGCCACGTGGCGCATGCCCCGCGCGAGGCCGGACTTCATCTCCTCGAGGTTCCCCGCCGCCGCGCTCTTCGCCAGAGACGTCGCGGTCACCGTCGCAATGGCCACTCCGAAGATGCCAATCGGAAGGTACAGCAGCCGGAACGCGTAGTTGAGCCAGGAATTCGCCCCCGGCTGCGAGCTCGCGAATTGCGTGTTGACGAAGATGTTCACCTGCGTGGCCGCCAGCCCCACCGTCGCAGGCGCCATCAGCCGCGCAACACGACGCACAGACTCGTCACGCCACAGCCCCGTGAGCACCGGAATCGGCCGGTATCCCTGCTTCCACAGCGACGGAATCTGAATCAGCAGCTGCAGGAGCCCGCCCGCGAGCGTGCCCGCGGCCCAGCCGATCACCGCCGTCCGCGGCTCCGCCCCCGCGAGCTTCAACCCCACGCCCACAACGATCGCCGCCAGGTTGAACAGCGTCGGTGCCAGCGCAGGCGTGCCGAAACGCCCGCGCGCGTTGAGCATCCCCATCATCACCGCGGCTAGCGAAACGACCGGGAGGAACGGCATCATGAGCCGCGCGAGCTCCACCGTGAGCTCGGTCTTGCCGGGATCCGCCGAGAAGCCGGGCGCGAGCAGGTGCACCAGCGGATCGGCGAACACCACCCCCAGCACCGTGAGCAGGCCGACCACCAGGAGCAACGCTCCCACGATGCTGTTGGCCGCACGGAAGGCGGCTTCCCTCCCCTTCTCCTTCTCCACGCGGGCGAAGGTCGGAACGAACGCGGCGCTCAGGGCCCCCTCGGCGAACAGATCGCGCAGCAGGTTGGGAATGCGGAAAGCGACGACGAAGGCGTCGGCGAAGAACCCGGCCCCCAGCAGGATGGCGAAGAGCTGCTCGCGCACGAGCCCCATCACGCGCGAGGCAAGCGTGAAGGCGCTCACCAGGAGCGTGGAGCGCAGGGCGCTGCGCGGCGCGGGCTTCGCGGAATCGACGGATGGCGCCTGCTGGGCTTCGGTCACGTGGGGATTCAAGCACGAATCGGCCCAATTGCAGCAATTGTCTACGACTCGTCGCCGACTTCGTCGCTTGCACGAATCCTCGTGCCCCTTCGCACGACCCTTGGCATCATGAGCCCATGATGCCCGCTCCTGCATCCGCGCCCCCGCGACGTCCCCGACGGCTGCTCTTCGCCGCGCTGCTCGCGCTGCTGTGCGGGCCGAACACCGCCTCCGGTTGCGGCGGAAACACCGAAGGCAACGCCTCGAACGGGAAGTCCCCGATCCCAGTCAAGGACGGCGGGACCGCCGACGCGGCGGAGGCAGGCACGTGCAATCCGACGACCTGCACGAAGGCAGAAGCGACCTGCGGGACCATGCCCGACGGGTGCGGCGGGATCCTCGACTGCGGCGCATGTCCTGCGGGTTCCGCATGCGGCGGAGACGGTGCCAACAAGT
>JAKLDZ010000057.1 GCA_022703255.1 Myxococcota bacterium
CCCCCACCTGCCTCCACCTCCGGCAGAGACCCCGCCTCCCCCACAGTGCTACCCTCCCTCCACTCCCCGTCCCCTGAACAGATGGCAACCGACTTCTCCCACCGCATCGACCGAGCCGCCCGTCAGCTCGATACCCCCCTCGACCCCTCGACCCGCGACCGACTGCGCACCTGGCTGGACCTGATGGAGGCCTGGAACCAGCGCACCGATCTCACAGCCGCGCGCAGCGCCGACGAGCTGGTGGACCTGGGGATCGCCGACGCGCTCGTGTTGGGACAGCACGTGCCTCGGGACGTCTCCCTCGTCGATGTCGGCACCGGCGCAGGCGCGCCCGGTCTTCCCCTCGCCATCCTGCGCCCCGACCTCGCCGTCACTCTCGTCGAACCCGCGGTCAAACGCGTCGCGTTCCTGCGCACCGTGATCGGTACCCTGGGCCTGCGCGTGCCCGTCCTGCGCGAGCGAGGCGATCGGGTGGCCGACGGTGGATCGAAGTGGGGTGTGGCCGTATCGCGAGCGACCCTCGAGCCCGCGTCGTGGCTCGCGCTGGGGCTGCGTCTGGTGAACGAAGGGGGATCGATCGCCGTGCTGTTGGCGCGCGAGGAACCGCCGCAGGTCAGCGGCGCGATCCTGCAGCAGGACGAGACCTACGCGTGGCCGTTGACCGGTGCGAGCCGGCGGCTTTGCATCTATCGCGCGGCAGGAGCCTGATCAGGCCCGGGCCTGCACGTTGTCGCGGACCCACTGCACGATCGACTGCAGCGAGGTGCCGGGCGTGAAGATCATCTTCACTCCCTTGTCGCACAGCGACTTCGCATCCTCGTCGGGGATGATGCCGCCGCCGAACAACGCAACGTCGTCGGCGCCGCGCTGCGCGAGCGCTTCCTTCACCGCGGGGAATAGCGTGTTGTGCGCGCCCGACATGATCGACAGCCCGACCGCGTCGACGTCTTCCTGCACGGCAGCGGCGGCGATCATCTCGGGAGTCTGGTGCAGACCGGTGTAGATGACCTCGAAGCCGGCGTCGCGGAAGGCGCGAGCGACGACCTTGGCGCCGCGGTCGTGACCGTCGAGACCGGGTTTCGCGACGAGAATACGAATCTTGCGTTCGCTCATGGTGGCAACTCTCATCTGGTCGGCTTGGCGGGTTGGATCCGCCCTGCTCTGTCGATGCGCCAGGCGCGGACCTCGAGCCTGGTGTCGGAACTCACGGTGAAGCCTGCGTGTCCCGGCTGCAAGGGACGAGCGAGGGGTGAAGCGAGCTCGGTCGAACCGATGCTCGCGCGCAAATTGTCCCCTTCTACCGAAAGGCGCAAGCTGAACCCCATCGGAGGCTGCGGTCCGACGACCCGGGCCTCCCCCAGCGGCGTTCGCGTGCCCCCCGCATCGAGCTGAACCAGCCGCGCCGTGCACTCCGCCGCGCACTCCAACAGCAACGCCGCTCCCTCGAAACCCCCGCGCGACGGCTTCGCACGCACGACCAGCCCGCCGCCGGACCCGATCACGCGCACGTGCGCCTGGATCTCCTGGTCGCTCGACGGGGCCCGCGACACCACGGTGTCGAGCACGCCCGAGGAGGCCACCGCCGACGCCACGATCGTCCGGCCGTCGTCGAGCACCGCGATTCTGGGCGCGCCGCTGCACCGCGTCAGCTCCCGGTCCTTGGTCCCCCAACGGTCGCCGGCGGTGACGGGCACGCTCGCTGCCGAGATCGCCACGGAGCTCGCCGGTTCCCCGTTGAACCGCACGTCGGACAACCCCCCCTGTGCATCGACCGCGGGCTCGTAACGGTGCCCGTCGATCACGAAGCGCATGACCCTGCCGTCGCGCAGCGTGACGCTCGCGGGCAGCGGCGACCGCCCGCCGTCCTGGCCGAGCTGGACAGATTGTTCGTCTGCCGAACCATCGTTGCCGACGGCCAGCAGCGCCAGGCCGAGCAGGACCTGCTCGAGCGGCTCTCCCCGCCCCGCGAGCCACTTGGACATCGCCAGGTCCACGACCCTGCGCCCGTCGATGAGCAGCATCGTGGCCGCCGACGCCGCAAGGAACTCAGGCGGAAAGGGCTGCGTCGAGGTCGCAGCGTCGCGGTCCAGCGACGCGTGCAGGAGCCAGGGCGCGATGAAGGTCGCGTCGCCCTTGCCCGCCGCGCGGCGCAGGGCACTGCCCGCGGCTCGGGCCAGCGAAGGGTTCGACGTCATCGTCGCGCGCGATGCGCTGAGGCTCACGGCCCAGGCCGCCTCCACGAGCGCCTGATCGGGCAGCTCGTCGCGAAGCTCCGCGGGCCACAACCCGTCGCGCACCGGCGCCACCGCCCCCAGCCGCGCCCGCACCGGGAGCACCGCGGCCGAGGGGCCGAGCGAAGCGTGCTGGGTCTTGTCCACGAGCGCCACGCGCACGGCGCGCAGGCCCACCGGAACCGACTCGAGCACCCGTGCGATCTGCGCGATCCGAAGCTCCTGTCCGGGCTGCGCGGAGGCGATGACGACGCCGGTGCGCACGAACATCCCTCGGCCGGGACCGGTCAGACCGAGCCAGCCGGCGGCCTCGTCGCGGTTGTCGAGCGCGGAAGCGAGCCCCGCAATGTTGGACGCGACCTGCGTACGCAGCAGCAGGGCCGGGCCCGCAGCGTCGCTGAGAAACCCGAGCACTCCGGCGTGGGCCTGCACGTGGTCGCGGTAGGCGAACGCGACCGCTCGCGTCGCGTCGTTGCGGAGCGTGGCCCCCACGCCGCTCTCGGGGCCCACAGCCCTTCCGACGAAGCGGTGGATGCGCAGGAGCTCCTCGAGAGTCGCGGGGTCGGCCACGAACCCGGCCGGGCTCGTGCGCTCGCGCTGCATCACGGCGTGGGCCCGCGTGAGCAGGGCACGGCTCACGGGCGACACGAGCGCCGCGCGAGAAGAGCGCGACGCGGGACCGAAGAGCAACGATGCCAACAAAGTCTCCCGGGCGGGCACGAAGGGCTGATCGCGAAGAGCCGCGGAGAGCGCATCGGAGGCTTCGTCGGCGGTGAGATCCGGACGGGCCACCAGCGCGCGCAGCCTCGATGCCGCCTCGGGCGAGGGATGCTCGATCCAGGAGCGGATCTGACCCTTCTCGGAGTCGGTCAGGGACGCGTCGGCGCGGGCACTCGAGAGCAGCGCCAGGAGACAAGCGGCGACGGTGAGGGGCATGCGCATGGGGCTCCCGACGATAGCACCGTGGGAGGTGGCGCAGGCAACGGAGCGATCAGGCGCAGACGCGGTTGCGGCCCGTGCGCTTCGCTTCGTAGAGCTTCTCGTCGACCCGCTTGAGCACCTCGGTCGCCGTCCGATCGGTGTCGGCGACCGCGGCGCACCCGACGCTGATGGTGACCTGGATCGTCTCTCCCTGGAAGACGAAGCGGTTTTCCTGGACCTTGGAGCGCAAGGTCTCTCCGAGCTGGCGTGCTCCTTCGAGGGTGGTCTCGGGGAGCATGACGACGAACTCCTCGCCGCCGTAGCGTGCGACGACCTCATCGCGGCGCACCCTGGACTGGACGACGCGCGCGAGCTCCTTGAGGACGAAGTCGCCGGCGAGGTGACCGTGGTGGTCGTTGATCTGCTTGAAGTGGTCGATGTCGAACATCGCCACGCACAGCTCGCGCTGGTGCCTGCGCGCACGGATCATCTCGCGCTCGATCGCCTCGAACAGGTACCGCTTGTTGAAGACCTGCGTCAGGCCGTCCATGATCGTCAGGCGGTAGATCTCCTCGTGGTACTGGCTCTCCACGTCGGTGCCCGACAGGTACTTGAAGATCGTCGGACCAATCTTGATGCGGTCGCCGTTGTCCAGACGATGCTCGCTCGAGATCTGATCGTCGTTGACGTAGGTGCCGTTGGTGGAGCCGTCGTCGACCACGAACCACGCTTCGTTGCGGCTCTCGAAGTGGCAATGGCGACGGGAGACCGAGTCGCCGTCGAGCACGATGTGGCTGTCGGCTCCGCGGCCGGCGCGGGTCGGGTTCCGGTCGAGCACGAAGCGCTTGCCGAGGAGGGTCGCCTCCTTGGTGTAAATGACGACGAGGCAGTCGTTCCGCGCGCCGCTGTTCTCCGGCACCTGCGGTTGTACGACCGTCACTCTGGTCTTCTCGTCGAAGTCGCTCACACCCGATACATCCCAATCGCCGAACAGGACGCTGGGCCACCCGGATCGAAGAACCGACGTGCAGGAGGCCCGCTGTGCGGAGACTCTTTGCGCTGGCGGTAACCCGCATGGGCCACCGCATCGAGTGAAGTACCGTAGCCGAGAGCGTTCACGGGCGTCAAGGCGACCCAAGCGCCCGAGGATGCGGGCGGAGCGTGAAAGCGGGTTGGACGCGTTGCGTCTCACACACGCCCCCACCCCGCGATCGAGCAGGACCGGAAGCTGCGCACGTATGTCGGAATTGGAGGCTCGTTGTCCGAGAAACCGAGGAACGCCGCCAGCGTCGGCGCGTCCGCTCAGGGCGCCGCAACCGTCTCCTCGACGGGCTTCGAAGCCGCCTCGCTCTTGGGCTTGTCCGTGCCGAGGCAGGACTCGACGAGCAGCTCCGCGATGTCGAGCTGCCGCACCTGCTCGTCCTTCGACTCGCTCTTGAGCCCGTCGGTGACCATCGTCATGCAGAACGGACACGCCGTCGCGATGGTGTCGGGGCGCGTGTCGAGCAGCTGCAGGGTCCGTCGGACGTTCATGCGATCCTTGTTCTGCTCTTCCATCCACATCTGAGCGCCGCCGGCTCCGCAGCACAGACCCGCGTCGCGGCTGAAGCGGTCCACCTCCGCCAACTGCACGCCGGGGATCGACGCGAGCACCGCCCGCGGCTCGTCGTATCGACCGTTGTAGCGACCGAGGTAGCAGGCGTCGTGATACACCACACGCCCCTTGACCGGCCGCGTCGGCTTCAAGCGCCCCTCGCGCACCAACTCGAGCAGAAACTCGGTGTGGTGCACGACCTCGTAGCTCCCGCCGAAGTCGGGGTACTCGTTCTTGAGCGTGTTGAAGCAGTGCGGACAGGCCGTCAGGACCTTCTTCACGCCCCCCTGCTCCTTGTAGCCGTTGAGGGTCGCGATGTTCGCCTCGGCGAGCGTCACGAAGAGGAACTCGTTGCCGGCGCGACGCGCCGGGTCCCCGTTGCACTGCTCCTCCTCACCCAGGATCGCGAAGTCCACCCCGGCGGCCTTGAGCAGGCGGACCATCGCCCTGGCGATCTTCTTGGCGCGATCGTCGTACGAAGCCGAGCAGCCCACCCAATAGAGCACCTCGGCCTTGGGGTGGTCGGCCATGCGCGGCACGTCGAGCCCTTCGGCCCACGCCGCCCGATCCATGCGCGACAGGTTCCACGGGTTGCCGTTGGTCTCCATCGCCTGGAAAGGCTTCTGAAGCTCGTTGGGGAACTCGCCGCGCACCTGCACCAGGTTGCGCCGCATGTCCACGATCTTGTCCACGTAGGTGATCAGCACCGGGCACTGCTCCTCGCAGGCGCGACACGTGGTGCAGGCCCACAGCACCTCGGGCTTGATCACACCCGACACCAGATCGATCGGCTGGAAGTCCGGTGCCTGATCCGGGATCGGGTTCTCCGGATAGACCGGCTCGTGATGGTCGTGGTCGTGGTCGTCGTGGGGATCGTGACCGTCGTGGGGATCGTGTCCGTCACCGTCACCGTGACCGTGATCGGACCGGGAGCTCCCGGACGGCGGAGGGTTGAGCGGGCCACCCCTTCCGTCGATGTAGTCGGACTCGCGCCCATACAGGTGGTCACGCAGGTCGAGCGTGAGCTGCTTGGGGCTCAGCACCTTGCCCGTCAGGAAGGTCGGGCAGGCGTCCTTGCAGCGGCCGCACTCGGTGCAGGTGTAGAAGTCCAGGATCGCCTTCCAGGAGAAGTGCTCCGCGCGCGCGACACCGATCGGCGCGGCGTTGGGATCCTCCAGCTCTGCCGCAGCACCGACCAGCTCCATGAGCTTCTCGGAGCTCTCGGCCATGGGCTGAAGACGTCCAGCCGGCTCGAGGTTCGCGAGGAACACGTTCGGCATCACGGTGAAGATGTGGAAGTGCTTGGTGTACGGGAGGATGTTGGCGAAGATCAGGACGAGGGACGCGTGGGTCCAGAAGCCGACGTGAGCGAGCACGACGAGCGTGGCGGGTTGGACGGAGGCGAGGAGGCTGGCTGCAGTGGACCCGACGGGGGCGTACCAGAGCGTCTGGACTCCGGCGGTCGGCGGCGCACCGAGGGGAGCGACGATGCTGGCAGCGCTCTCGCAGGTTCCGCCGGAGGCGGCGCCGCAGAGCATCGAAGGCCACGCCGCGTGCAGGGCCAGGGACGCGCCGTCGTACAAGATGTCGGCGATCATCATGGTGATGATGATGCCGAGGATGAGCAGGCCCTCCCAATGAAGGGTCATGCGCTGCTCCTTCTTGACGACGCGCAGGTAGACGAAGGCGAGAGCGCCTGCGAGGACGAGGACGACGAAGCAGTCCTTCGCGAGGTCGTAGAGGTGGCCGAGGGGAAGGCCGAGGAACGGCTCGGGGCCGAGGATCCAGAGGTTGAAGGACGGGGAGAAGGCGCGTCCCCACAGCACCAGCGATCGCAGAAGGAGCACCATGAAGCCGAAGAAGATCGCGATGTGCGCGACCCCCGCGAGGGGGTAGTTGGGCATCCTCTTCTGGCCGAAGGCGTACAGCAGGGTGGTGTAGACGCGCTCGGGGATGCGATCGAGCCGCTCGATCGGCTGGCCGATCTTCAACAACTGCCAGCGCCGGTTGAGGCTGTAGGCTAGAGCCGCCACCGAGGCGACCAGGATCACGGTCATCACAATCGGATTCATGGGATCTGTCTCTCGACCCTGCGTTGGGACTCGGAATCTCGCTCACCCGCGGCCCGATGGCGCGCCCCGGGCGTTGGCGCGGGAACTGTGGAGCATCCGACCGCGTCGAGTCAACGACGACGGGATCCCGGCTCTCAGAGGGCGAAGGAGAGCACCTTGCGCTCGTTGGCGACGCGGAACAGGAGGACCGCGGACCAGGTGCGCTGGCCGACGCGGGCGGAGAAGCGCACGCGCAGGGGCTCGGCGGCACTTCCCAGATCCCTGGCCCGGATCGAGACCCGATAGGTTCCCCGCGGCACCTCGCCCTCGACCAGGTACACGTTCTCCGTGTTCTGCCCCTGACATGGACGCGAATCGCTCGGGCACGCTCGGTCCTTCGCCAGCCCGACCTGCGTGATGTCGTTGATCCGCGTCGTCTCCCCCTTCGGATCCACTACGTCCAAATCGACGTCCGCAGCCTCCAGCTCCCAGGCGATCGCGAACTGCACGACCCCCGTGTGAACGCCACACCCCTCGTCGATCGCCCCGTTGCAGTTGTCGTCCACCGCGTTGAAGCAGGTCTCCGGCCCGGCCGGCGTGCACGCGATCTCGAGGGCGACCTCCGCAGGCGCCTCGACCGACACGGCGCCGATCGGATTGGAGGAGGCGGATGGAGCTCCGGGGGCAGCAGCGTGCGACGCGCAGGCGCTCACGAAGGGGAGCAGGAGCGCGAGGGCCATCGCAACTGCAACGACGGCGCATCGGGCGGCAGACCGAGGACTGGGAGACGGGTGCACGGCCGGAGTTCACCACGTCGCGAGCGACGAGGGAAGAACCGGGATGGGAGTGCTGCGCGGGGGCAGCGCAGGCAGGGGGCTACACGTTTCCCGGTCGGTACCTCAAACGACTTCTCACTCCGTCGAGCCACTCTCTTCGCATGAGCCGGCGTGTGTGAGCCTGGCGTCGTGATTGCTTCGCAGGGCTGACGCGCCGAGCAAGCGCGATCAGCGCACCCAGCGACAGCCAGGTCCACCACGCCCCGCTGATCGGACGCGTTGTCGCGCAGGAACAACCGCTTTCCCCAGCCCCCTCCGAAGCAGCCCAACCGTTCGCAGCATCCTCGCTCGCGATCGCGTCTCCGGCATCGATGGCTGAAGACGCCTCGTGGCCGTCGGACGCCCAGGACGCGTCGCCTGCATCGCTCGAAGCGATGCCCAGCGTGAACTCGACACCTGAGCCTTCGAGGAGCGTGTTGGAGACACCGCGATCATCAACCCCATACGCGTAGAGCGTGTGGACGAGACCGTCGTGGACCGAAGACGGCAAGGCGAAACTGTAGCCATGGTCACCGGGGAGCCCCGTCGCCTGGTTCACGTCCGGTCGTGGCTGCTTCGCAGTCACGTTGCCGAGCAGACTCCCGCTTCCGACCGGCCCATCGAGGAAGAACTGCACGTCGATCGGTGCCGGGGCCGAATCACGGTCAAGTGCCCAGCCGCTGACGGTTCCGTCCGCGCCGATGCCGTCGAGGTACCCACGGGGAGGGTGGTTGGAGTAGAAGGTGGGAGCTTCCAGGACGCCATTGCGCAGGATGCCGGTGTTCAGGAGCGTCACGTCAACCTGCAGGAAGTTCGGCTGCGCCGTCGCCGTCTGGCTGAGACGCGAGGTGTCCAGCGCGTTGTAGGGGCCCGTGTAGCCTTGGCCGTAGTCCCAGTTCATCATGGTGTGGGGCGTATGCTCGACGCTCGACGTGGCCGAAGTGCAGGCGTTGTTCAACACGCCGTCGCAGAGCAAGGAAAAGCCTTCTTTGCCCGGCTCGGGAGCTCTGTCCGTGCCGACAGAGGTACCGTCGAAGGTGCAAGAAGCCCCGGCTTGCGTTGGATTCCAATAACCCTGCCCTCCACAAGGGGTGCTCGTCAGGCTCTTGACCGCGCCGCTGTGGAACGCAACCTGGAGCGCCGCTCCAAAGTGAGCGTGGATCGCGCTCTCCGTCACACCTGCGGGCAGGCTCGCGTCCGTCGCGCGCTTGTTGTGGAATTCGTAGATGGCACCGCCGTTGCGGTCCATCGCGACTTCGTACGTCGAAGTCGCCAACCGCACGAGACGATCGGGATAGGCATCGAAGGCCCCGTCCGCCTGCACCTGATCGGTCGTGTTGACAGGATGAACCTCCACGTAGGAGGCGGGGTCCTCGGGGGCGACATGGTCAAGGTAGGTGCTGCACGACGGGTCGATCTTCCAGGAGCGCACGAGCACCGCAGAAGTCTTGGTGCTGAGCGGCATGGGGTGCTTGAAGTAGCAGACTGCGCGCCCCGGATTGGGGTCGGCCGATCCGTTCGCATAGCAGCGATCGTGAAACTCGTAGCTGGTTCCGTTGTGGTACCACAGGTCAACCTGCACGGGCTTGGCTGAGCAGGGAGCTGGGTACCCGTCGGTCACATACGCCGCAACGGTTGTCGCAGTTGCCGTGGGGGATTGCGCCCTGGCTGCCGTGGAGGACACAAGGGTGGCCGCGAGCAGCAGCGCTGCGACGACCCATTACCAGATCCCCGGGATGTCGCCGTGCACCCTGCCGGAATTGGCTGTGAGCCCCCCCACACCGGTGAACATGAGCGCCAGCCCCGCCACGAACCCCATCGAGAAACCGAGCGCACGCGAGGGCCCGGGGTGCTCTTCCTTGCGGCCTGCCACGAAGCTCATCATCAGCGGGATCATCGCGAGGCCGCACCGGTTGGACGCGGTTTGCGCGCCGCCCACGAACACAGCGACCAGCGCGAGCCACGGGGTCGAGCGGATGTACTGGCTTGCGTTCCGCAGAAAGGTGCTCACGCCGACGTTCCCCCAGCGCTCTCGCAGATGGTGATCTCGGGGTCCACGATGACTTTCGACTTCACCGAGTTGGCGACCAGGCTGTACTTCTGCGCCGACTCGAGTGCGCGGCGCACTCGCTTCTCGACCACGGCAGGGTCCTCGCCTGCCGGATCAACGTGGATCAGAGGGCGCAGTCGCAACTCGGTGAAGAGCTCGGTCCGGTCGAGCTCAATCAGCTTCGTGCCTTCGGTTCGGCATTCGTAGGACACGAGCTTGAGCCTGAAGCGTTCCGTAGCCCAGATGAACATCATCATGATGCAGGTGTTGGCCGCAGCGACGAACGCGTCCTCGGGAGTGAACACGTTCGGATGACCCTGGGCGTCAGGCGGCGCGGAGAACTTCATTTCGGGGCCGTTGCCCATCACGATGTGGCCCCAGTGCTCTCCGGTCCACCGGACGGTCGTGTGGTAGGTAGCCGTGCGGCTCATCGGGACATCTCCCTGTCGCACCACGCCTGGTATTCGAGAGCCAGCGCTTCTCTCCAGGCAGACTCGGCTTCGGGCGCGACGTAGTTGTAGATCTTGACCGTGGCCAGCAGCTTGTCGGTGAAGTCCTGACCGGCATCTGCCCCTGCATCGCGGAGCATTCTGAAGATGGCGGGCAGCTGCACGACCTCGACCAGGGCTCCACCGATATCGAGCTTGATGGCAGGAATTCCAGAGCCGCAGGAGCATGTGACTTCGCCCGCGTCCCCAGGGACCGGCACCGAATCCTCGCGAGGCCCGGTTCTGCCCAACGCCCCATCCACCAGCTCGGCGAGACGCGAAGCCGTCACGTCGACGGCTTCCAGTCCGGCGGCGTCGAGCCTGCGTCGGCAGCCAGCTTTGGGAAGTCCCAGCTCGGCGAGCAGAGCGTTCACGACGAGGGACGCTGTGGGCTTTCCCGAGTACATCTCGGTGCCGCGGGCGGCGCAGCGAAGGTCGCAGCCATCCACGGTAATCGTGGGGTGGTTGCGGGCGAACGCCCGATCGCCCTCGCCCCCCGCGAGGAACAGCGGCAGGCAGATGGTCACGGTCTCGCCGCGGCGAAGCTCATTGAGCACCTTCAAGGCAGCCAATCGTGTGACGGTGCCCTCGGCGAGCTCCTCGCCGGAACAGGCCACGATTCCCACCTTGCTTCGAGGAACGGAGGGCATCATTCGCCTCCTTTCGAGGCGTCGCGGCCGCAAAGCTCGTCCACCGAAACAGCAATATCTTCGGCGATTGCGCGGGCGAGCTTGCGTCCTTCCTCGTTCAACTCCGCAATGCCCTCGGGCTTGAGCTCCTTGTGCTGGCGGTAGATGTCGAGCACCGCGATTTCCCGGGCGACGGTCCCGCCGCTGTGCCTCACGAGCTTCGCGGCACACCCCAGCTTGCAGCCGTCGATGGTGATCGCCGGCCAGAGCTGGACGCGCTGCCGCGCCTGCTCCTCGCCCATCACGAGCTTGGAGAGCGCAACCAGTTGGGTGGTGTCCGGCCGGAGGTCCTCGCAGAGGTCATAGCCGGCTTCACGGGCTACACTTCCGAATGCCTTGCCTATCCCGCTGCAGGGCACAACCACGACCCGCTTGGGCTCTGCGCCGTTCATGGCTTGTCCAGCTCCGCGCGTGCGGCGTCCTGCATGGCCTTGAAGTACGCAGCCGGGGCCAGCAACCCCGCCCGCTCGGCTTCCCAATGGCTGGCCTCGACCTCCGCCAGCCATCCGTCGTCAAAGGGACTCTGATTGACCTTCTCAGGGCTCAGCTCGAGCTCGCCATTGATCGCCACGACGGTCCCGCTCACAGGAGAGGCGAACGCGATGTTGACCTTGACGGTCTCGAGCGCTGCGATTTCCTCTCCCTGTTTCAAAGCAGTCCCGACGGGCTTTGGCGTTGCGAAGGCGCAGTCTCCGCTGTGCTGCTGCACGAAATCGGTGACTCCGATTCGAACCTGGTTGTTTCCCGGTCCGACCTGCAGGACCCACAACCCTTCCAGGCTGTAGAGGCGATCGGTCGCCACGCGGAACGTGAACTTGTCGATCGTGGTCTCGAGGAACTCGGTCATCGCTTCACCGTTCCTCAACCGGACATCGCTGCGGTTGTGAGCCAGTTGGTCAGCTCCGCGTCGGCAGGAAGCCGGCCAGCGACCTTGACCTCGCCGTTGATGACGAGCGCGGGAGTCGCGAGAACGCCGTAGCGGATGATCTCGTCGATCTTCTCGACCTTTGCCAGCGCGGCATTCAGGCCAAGCTGCTGAATCGCCTTGTCAACCTGCTCATAGAGCTTCTTGCACTTCGCGCATCCCGGTCCGAGCACCTTGACGTCCATCGTGATTTCTCCGGTTCTTGCATTTCCGTGCGTGGTTGCCACCGCGGAGCCGCTTGGAGGGGCGGCGGCGGCGGGCGTCGACGGAGCACTCAGTGGTTGCATCCACCTGCTCCCTCCGCGGATGCACAGGGCGCCGCAGCGGTCGTCGCGCTCTGCATGCCCCGTGGCCGGGAGGCCTCCTGGATGGCTTGGGACAGCCTTGCGCGCAATTGCGCTTCTTCGGGCGCACCTTCATGTCTCCAGACCTCCTCGCCTTGGGCGTCCAGGAGAACGAGCAGAGGAATCACCCGCATCCTGTAGCGCTCGGCCAGCGCCTCGCTTGCGTCGTCGCGGACGTCCAGATATCGAATCTGCAGCCTGCCCGCGAACTCGGGTTGAAGCCGGGTCAGAATCGCGCGCGTCTTCTTGCACTGCTCGCAGATATCCATGCCGAAGTCGAGGAGCTGCGGGATACCGTCCTTCGGTGCCTCGGATTCGAGGTGCGACCTCCGACGACGAAGCGCTGACCACCCGATGCCGGCGGCAATGGCGGCGCCTACGACTCCGACGAGCCAGCGCCTCCGAGGGGGTGCAGGCGGCGTGGGGGTGTCGTTCACGCCTGCCACCTTCCGAACATGCAAAGCAACCGCTCGCGCAGCTCGTCGCGTGCCTTGCGGACTTCGAAGCGAGGAGTCATGATCGGCCCCCTTCAACAGCACGTGGGCTGGGAGCCCTCTTCCACCCGCGTGGACTTGGAGCCGTCGTTGCCGCAGCAGCAAGGCTTGCCCTGCGTGTTCATGGGGCCCCTCACTTCTCGCCTGCGGCAGCCGCTGGTGCAGCGGACGCGCAGCTCTCGAGCCTCATCTTGTCTTGGCTCTCGGGGAAGTACTTCCGCTGCAGCCACAGCGCCACGTTCACCAGGCCTATCAGGACCGGCACCTCGACGAGCGGACCGATGACCGCCGCGAACGCTGCACCGTGATGGATGCCGAAAGTCGCCACCGCCACGGCGATGGCCAGCTCGAAGTTGTTCGAGGAGGCGGTGAAGGACAGGGTTGCAGACTGCGGGTAGCTCGCGCCGACCTTCTTGCTCATGAAGAACGATGCGAAGAACATCACGAGGAAGTAGACGAGGAGGGGAATCGCGACGCGCACCACGTCGAGCGGCACCTGGACGATCTTCTCCCCCTTGAGGGAAAACATCACGATGATGGTGAACAGCAGGGCGATCAGCGTGATCGGGCTGATCTTGGGGATGAACTTCGAGTGGTACCACTCCTTGTCCTTGAGCTTGATCAAGGAGAAGCGCGTCACCACACCAGCGATGAAGGGGATGCCCAGGTAGACGAAGACGCTCTTGGCGATCTCGCCGATGGTGATGTGGACCTCGGCGCCCTGGATGCCGAAGTACGTCGGAAGCACCGTGATGAAGACCCAGGCGTAGACGGAGAAGAACAGCACCTGGAAGATCGAGTTGAAAGCGACCAGTCCTGCGCAGTACTCGGTGTCGCCCTTGGCGAGGTCGTTCCACACGATGACCATTGCGATGCAGCGGGCCAGCCCGATCATGATGAGGCCCACCATGTACTCGGGCTTGTCACGCAGCAGCGTGATCGCGAGCACGAACATCAGCAGGGGTCCCACGAGCCAGTTCTGGACGAGCGAAAGGGCGAGCACGCGGAAGTTGCGGAACACGCTCCCCATCTCCTCGTAACGCACCTTCGCAAGGGGGGGGTACATCATGAGGATCAGGCCGATCGCGATCGGGATGGAGGTGGTGCCGACCGAGCTCGCCGTGTTCATGCTCTCAATGGCAGTCGGGAACACGAAGCCGACACCGACGCCCAGGCCCATCGCGAGGAAGATCCAGAGCGTGAGGAACCGGTCGAGGAACGACAGCTTGCCGGCTACGCCGGTCGAAGGAGTACTCATCACCTTGCCTCCGCCGCTGCCCGCGGCTTGCCGTTGCTGGCCAGCGAGCGCGCCGGCTTCTTTGCTTTCGGGGGAGTGGAGCGCGCAGGCCCGCAGCCCTTGCGCGCGACCCGCTTCGCGAGCTTCCCCTCCGGCTCGCTCAGGTCGCGTGCCTTGAAGACGCCGTCGAGCGCCTTGACCAGCGTTTGACGTCCCCCGTCCATCGCCCGTGAGAGGCGGTGAGCCATCCAGAGTCCGGCCTGGCAATCTTCCAGCAACTGAGCGTTCCACCTGTAGCGCAGGTGACGCGAAGCCGTGAACTGGCTCATGCGGAGCGTCTCGACGGAGTCGTAGACGCACAGCTCGCTGTCGTGCAGCAGCATCGCGAGCATCTCGAGGCGCGCGGGGTCTGCGAGGGCGCCGAAGATGATGGCGAGGTCACGCATGCGCATGCATATACCCGGCTAACCGCGTATACACAAGCTCGAACGCTCTGCTCTCCCACCCGCCCCGATTTCGATGAGTTGCAGCAGGTGCATCGATGTATCGAAAAGCGTCGATACAAGCACCCCGCCGTCGTGCCCGAGACTTGGGCCATCCATTCGCGCGTGAGGCCTCCGGCCTGCTGCACGTCCCCCCCCCAGGCGTCTCGATCCGCAGCCGCAGCGACCCAAGGCGCCCAACCGCCGTGTGCTGGGCCTTGGTTTTCCGCTCCGGATCGCTCCAACCCTGGCTCGTTCGACCCCTGTCGATCGACGACCATCTGCCAACGCAGGGTCACGACCGTCGGTTCTTCTCGCAGTACCTGATGGCCGGGGATGACGGGGCGAAGTGCCTGCAGATGCACGACGTCCTCGCGACGCACAGGACGGACCTGACCGTGATTCGGGTCGGCACCGTCAAGAGCGACATCTGCCTGGCGGGAGCATGCGGGACGGACAGATCGCCGGGTTGACGACGATCGCGAGCGAGACCCGAGGACTCCTACTCGCGCTCGCAGAGGCCTCCGTACTTGTTGTCGCAGCCGCGGTCGGCCCACCTGCCGTCGGACGCGCGAACGCGAGCGCAGGAGGTCGAGAACTCGTTCGGCTCGCCATTGTTCCAGTTGGTGTAGGAATACGGCTCGCCCGTGACCCAATCGCCCCAGGGCTCATTGTTGTGGCGACTCAGGCCGATCCAGCGATCGGAGCCTGTCACCAGGGGCTCGACGAAGGCTTGCTCTTCGGCCGAGGTGAGGGTCGCCAGGTGCGCACCCGCGGCGATGCATGCGTCGCTCATGCCTTGCCATGAGGAGCCCTGACCCTGGGCGAGGAAGTAGCAGTGACCATTCTGAGACCAGAGCTTCCCGCCCGGGTCGGTGCACGTGATGCCCGCCTCCGGACCCGCATCGGGAGCCGCGCCGCTGCTGCCTGCCGTGCCCCCAGTGCCGGGATTGCCGGCCTCCCCTGCGGTGCCGCCGGTACCCGGGTTGCCTCCCGTGCCGGGATTGCCGGCCTCCCCTGCGGTGCCGCCGGTACCCGGGTTGCCTCCCGTGCCGGGAGCGCCGCTGGAACCCCCCGCTCCGCCACCCGCCTCGCCCGCCGTGCCGCCCTGGCCCGACCCCGCGCCGCCGCTCTGTCCGGCCGCGCCACCGGCGCTGGCGTCGCTCCCCGCTGCGCCGCCGGCAGACGGAGTCGGTTGGCCCACGATCTCGAACGAATCATAGTCGTGCGTGCATCCCGGATAGCAGGCCGTCGCGGCGAGGAACAACAGCGTACGTGAGCGCGCGTTCATTTGACTCCAGCGTACGCTGGCAGGCATCCAAGGTCAAACGGGGGCCGTTCGGCGGAGCGGGCCCGCGACTACCTCATGCGGAACGATGCCACGACCGGGAGGTGGTCCGACCTGCCGTGATGGAGAACCTTTGCTTCGAGGCAGTGGTGGCGCGCCGGCTCGTACAGAATGTGGTCGAGCCGGGTCCGCGCAGTGAGCGGACCGACGGGCCAGCGCCATGTCGTGGCGTCGGGTCGAAACGCCGGGAGCGCGTTGTCCATCCCCCGATCGAGGGCCCGTCGCAGGGCCGCTCCGCCGTCTCCCTCGTTGAAGTCCCCCACGACAAAGGTCGGGATCCCGGGCTTCAAGCTCGCGAGATAGGCATCGATCTCGCGCACCCGATCGCGACGCGTGGAGAAGAATCCCTTCGTGAGGCTCGACGGCTCGCTCAGCGCAGGGCGCAAGTGCACGTCGAGAACCTGGACCTTGCCCAGGGGGGTGTCGGCCTCGACCCGCCAGCCGAAGAACCACCCGACGGGCGAGTCCACCGGAGCGTCGGCGCGGAGCGGCCCTCTCGACAGCACCGCCATGCCTCCCGGGGCCCAGTGCCGGGTGTGCTCGAACACCATGTGGGGATACTCGTTGCCGAGGAAGAGCCGCATGAAGTGCTCCCACTCGGGCGTGGTTTCCTGCAGCACCACGAGCTCCGCCTGGCTGTCCCGTATCGCCAACAGCGTGTCGAGGTCCCCCGCCATGCCGTAGTTCACGTTGTACGTCATCAAGGTCAGTACCGGCACTCCCGGCTGCGGCAGCTCCACCTGTCGGCGCGGGCGGCCGGCTGCGATGGCAACCAGGCAGATTGCGGATATCGCCGCGACCAGGCTTGCCGCGAGCAGTCTCCTGGGCCGGGCTTCAGTGGCAGTGCGCATGGCTCGCCTCGCAGTCCTTCATGGTGGGAAAGACCCTCGGGGACTTGTCGACCAGGTTGCCCACGAAGCACCGATTGAAGGGCATCTGCACGCACCGCGAGCCATCCCAGTAGAAGCTCGGATCGCTTGCCATGCAGATCCCCGACGGAAGCGTGCCGAGTGGCACCTTGGGCGCGCCACAGGAGCCCTGTTGCACCGCTTCGGGGTGGGGCCCGGGAATCGTCGCCCCGCTCTCGCGCTCAGACCCATGGTCGGAAAGGGCAGAGGACGGCAGAGGGGTGCAGGTTGCCAGTGAGAGCGCCAGAGGTGCGAGCCAGGAGCGAATCGGCAGGTGTCTCATGACTCCACCGTGCACGCCGAAGGTGGACCTGGATTCGACACCGCAACAAACGACGCTCAATTGTTTGTGAATCTGGTGTGAATGGGTCAGGTTGCGGCCAGCCGAAGGCTCGGGCGAAACCGGACGTCGTCCGAGGCTGCGCGGGAGGCCGTGGCACGTCGCACGCCTGTGAACCGGAGACAATCGTGCTATCCATCGTCCATGAGCCGCGTGCTCCTCGTCGATGATGATGCTCCCTTCCTGGACGGCCTGCTCCTCACCTTCGAGCAGGCGGGATACGAGGTCCGGGGGGCCGTGGACGGTGCCGAGGCGCTGCAGGCGCAAGCTTGCGAGAAGTTCGATTGTGTCATCGCGGACGTCAACATGCCCCGCCTCGACGGGTTCTCCATGTGCCGCAGAATGCGCGAGGCAGGGAACCAGACGCCCCTGATCCTGCTCACCACGCGCGAAGGCGAGATCGACGAGGCGCTCGGCCTC
The DNA here is from genome assembly GCA_022703255.1 of Myxococcota bacterium. Taxonomy (GTDB): domain Bacteria; phylum Myxococcota_A; class Polyangia; order Polyangiales; family Polyangiaceae; genus JACRCQ01. Next base: position 17,338 of record JAKLDZ010000057.1, read on the forward strand.
GAGCTCGGCGCCGATGATTTCATCTCCAAGCCCGTCGGAATGCGCGTGCTGCTCGCGCGCGTGGAGGCGGTCACGCGTCGAATGCGCCCCCGCAATCCCGCAAGTGACCCCGCGGTGCGGGCCCGAGGCGCGCTCGTGCTCGACCCGGACCGTCTTCGCGTGACGTACCGCGGCGTGGACGTGCCCGTCACGGTCACCGAGTTCAAGCTGATCGAAGCGCTCAGCTCGCGTCCGGGGATCGTGTACTCCAGAGACCGGCTCCTCGAGGCCATTCGCGAGGACGCTGCCACGGTTGCTCCCCGCATCATCGACACGTACATAGGCCGTCTGCGCAAGAAGCTGGGCGAGATCGACCCCGCCTCGCGCGAGATCGAGACCGTGGTCGGCGCCGGCTACCGGTGGCGTGATGGGGAGTGAACGACTCCGGCTCAGCACGCTCGTTCGCGTGGTGATCGTGCTGGTCGTACTGTCGCCCCTTGCCTTCGTGTGGGGGATCGAACGTCTCAACCGTCGGCTCGAGCACGGAATGCGTGCCAATGTCGCCGCGGCCGCTGGTGAGGCGGAGCGGGCGATGGGGCGGCAGGACCCGGGCGCCGCGATCGCGAGCATTGCCCGCGAGAGGCAGGTCCACATCTGGGTGACTGATCGCGACGGGGCGAGCGCGCTTCAGAGCGACCACGAGAGACGCGGCTCGAAGCTGGGGCCGGCGTCGGTCGGGACCGCGCCGGGGCGCGACGTGGACGCCTATGATCAGGCGCTTCCACCGCCGGGGCAGCGTCCCGAGGTGCAGCACGCCCTCGAGCACGGGAGTCACGCGCAGTGCGCCACCGAAATGGCCGGGCACCTGCAGCGGTGTTCGTTCTCGAAGCGTGTCACGGGACGCAATGGCGAGCCCGTGGTGATCCATGTGCGCGAGTCTGCCCAGCTCGGAGTGCAGAGGCTGCCAGCGGTGAAGCGTCCGCTGATGACGCTGACTGGCATCGTGCTGGTGATCGCCCTGGGCTTGAGCGCGTGGGTCGTACGACGCATCGTGCGTCCGCTGGAGAAGCTGCGAGCCGAGGTCGCCAGGCGAAGGGGCCAATCGGTGGAGGAGCCGATTGCCGTGGAAGGGCCGGTCGAGGTGGCCGAGGTCTCCCGCGCGCTCAACGAGCTGCACGAGGCGCTGGCGCAGCGGAGCCGGCGCAATCAGGCGTTCGTCGACGACGTCGCACACGAGGCCAAGGGCCCACTTGCGACGATGAAGACATGCGCCGAGCTGCTCGGGTCGGGGGGGACACTGACTGCCGAGGGAGCCGTCCGGCTCTCGAAGATGCTGGCCGAGAGCGGCGCGCGTCTGGAGCGCAATGTAGCGGATTGGATCTCGCTCACGCGGGCGGAGGCGGGACTTCCCGGCGACGCGCGCGAGGAGATCGACTGGGCGAAGCTGAGTGAGCGCGTAGTGGCAGCCTGTCGCGAGCAGCAGGATTCGATTGAGATCGCCTTCCAGGGGCCTGGTACTGCCAGGGTGCTGGGCGTGCCCCGGGAGCTGGAGGTCGCCCTGCGAAACCTGCTGGACAACGCGATATCGTTCTCACCGCGAGGCGGACAGGTTCGCGTCATGCTCGCCTGCGAGGGGGCTTGGGCTCGTCTCGAGATCGAGGACGACGGCCCCGGCATTCCGCCCGAAGAGCGCGCGAGGGTGTTCGAGCGATTCTTCACCCGCCGCAAGGAGGGAGGCGGCACCGGGCTGGGGCTGGCAATCACCCGGGCGATCGTCCAGGCGCACGGCGGCACGATAGAGAGCGTGCCCTCCGAGCGAGGCGCCCGGTTCCGCGTGATTCTGCCTCTGGCCGTCGCACGTGGACAACAAGGTCGTCAGTCCGTCTGCCGCGACGACAGGGCGTAGGAGACAGACATGATGCGCAGGAAGGACGTGCGGTGGTCAGCGGACTGCAAGGGGGGCTCGCAGCACGCGTGAGGTCGCACGCATGTTCCCCGGCGCGCGCATCATGCAGCCGTCGCTGCAGACCGCCGAGCAGATGGTAAACGCGCGCCCTATTCGCAGCAGCAGCGGAAGCCCTTGATGCTCGACGAGCCTTCGATGGAGTCGCTGCACGTTCCGGTCGTCATGTTCATCTGCGTGCAAGCCTCGTCGAAGTAGCGCCCGTACGCTCCGCCGTCATCGCC
>JAKLDZ010000570.1 GCA_022703255.1 Myxococcota bacterium
TCTCGTCGGCCAGCCAGTCGGCCCAACGCTCCCAGCCCGGATCGTTGAGGATCTCGTGGTACGCGCCGTCCACCACCTGCAGCCGGCAGTCCTTCACGCCTGCCAGCACACGCTGGGACGTCGGTGTCGAGGCCACACGATCGGCGCCCGCGAGCAGGCACGCGGCCGGGACTCGAACGCGCCGCGCCACCTCGAAGCTCTCGGCCTGCACCCGCGACGTCTCCGCGAACCAACGCGCCGTCGCATTCGGAAACACCAGCGGGTCGGCGTCGTAGTCCCGAGATGCGCGCTCGTCGCGCGTCACGTCGGCGCCGCTCAACCCCGAGGGGAGCGAAAGCGTGGGGACCAGCGACGACGTCAGGCTGCCCAGCTTCCGCTTCCAGAGAGGCACGGCGAGCGAGAGGCCGAAGAACGGCGAGGTCATGGCGAGCCCGCGAACCCACGGCTCGAACTCCACCGCCGCATGCAGCGCGATCAGCCCGCCCAGCGAATGACCGAAGAGCACCGGAGGCCCCGAGGCCTTCCACCCGTCGTCACGCTCGAGCTCCCGCAGCATCTCGTCGACATCCCGCAGGTACTCCCGGAACGACTCCACGTGGCCGCGACGCCCCTCGCTCGTGCCGTGGCCGCGCAGGTCGAAGCGGGCGACCGACAGCCCCTTGGCGAGCCAGGCCTGCGCCACGCGGTCGAACCGCTTCATGTGATCCGCGTAGCCGTGCACGAGGAGCACCGCGCCGGCCGGGGTTCCCTCGGGCTTCTGCACCGTGTAGCGAAGCACCGGGTCCGTGGAGTCGCGCCTCCACAGCGTGCGAGGGGTTTCCATCCCTCCCCTATCGCCGCCGCGACCGCCCCGGTCAAGGTCGATCGCGCCCTACTGGGTGCAACCCGACGGATCGCGCAGCACACACTGCGTGGACACGCATACCGACGGCGACAGACAGTCGCCATCCGTGGCACACACGCCCTTGTTCTTCTCGTCGGGCGCGGGCATGCACACCTCGAGCGCGCTGCCCTCCGGCGCCTGGCATCTGCCGGACTTCTCGCACAGCACCAGGTTCGTGTTGATCTGCCCGCAGGCCGACACGCCGTCGCTCGCAGCAAACAGGAACGTCCGGCACGCCCCCTTCAGGTAGCCGTTGACCGGCGGATTCGTGTCAGGATCGGGAGGCATGCAAAACGCCCCGTGCAGGAAGTCGCACTCGCGCGTCAGCTCGTCGAAAAACCTCGACTCGTCGCCGCCTGACACCGCTTGCACCGACACGAAGCACGGCTCGCCCTCCGTGAGAGGCGGCTTGCAGCTCGGTGGAAGCCCCGGATTGCCCGGATCCCAACGGCACGCGAGCCCCGCAGCACACTGCGGCTTGCCCGCCCCGCACGCGTCGCCCTGCGCCAACGGCATCACGCACCGGTATCCCAGGCCGCCCGGCGAGCAGACGAAGGGAGGGAGGCAGTCGGTCAGCGAGTCGCATGCCCCGTTGCCCTCGACCCGCTCCGAGCAGGTCCCGCACACGCTTCCAGACGGCAGCTCGCAGTAGCTCGTAGCGCACTGCCCGCTCGCCACGCACCGCTCACCCACCTTGCGCGGCCCGGCCGGCGGCGCGCAGATCGCCCACGCCGATCCGCTCATCACCTCGCTGCACCCCTCGAATCCCGCAATCGCCTTCGCGCACTCCTTCACCGCATCCGGCGTCGTCGCGCTCCCGGTCGCGTCTACCTCGACCCTGCACCCGAGCTTGAAGCGCTCCACGCACGCGTCGACGTTGCCGAAGTAGTACCGGAGATAGAACGAGGCGCACGACTCGTACTTGGAGCAGTAGGCCTGCGCCATCGACGTGCAGGCGTCGTCGGCGACATCGGGGGTCGCTTCCTGCAGGCTGTCGGTGTCGAGCACGAACATGCAGCTCGTGCTGGCAAGAAGCACGAGGGCCGATACCGCGGTCACCCCGGGACGATGGAGCATGGAGATCCTCTGGCCCTCTTGTACCACGGCCCCGGCGCTCTCGTGCAGCTCCCAACTGCTCTGGAGCGGTCAGCGGGATCGCCCAGCGGCCAGCTCCCAGGAGACCACGCTGTTGCCCGGCGCGAGCCGCGAAGCCCTGTCCATCCATGCTGCGCTGTTGGGGTCCCTCTGCCCGGCCACTGTCATCGCCATCACGTACGTTGCCAGGGCATCGTCGCGATCGATGGCCATCGCCCGCTCGGCGCACTGGCGCGCCTGATCGCGCGCTCCCTGCATCAGCTTGGAGACGCCCAACCATCCCCAGGCGCTGCGCGCGAGGGCCCCCCCGGCGCCCGCCAGCTCCTCCAGCCCGCGGTCCGCCTCCGCCCACTGCCCGGACCGCATCGCCCTGCGCGCCGCATACAAGCGGACCTCCGGCTCGTCGGGCGCAGCCAGCAGGGCCCGATCGAGCGCGTCGTCGGCCTCCTGCTGACGCCCGAGCCGTTGCATCGACTCGATCAACCCGGCCCAGCCGGCCCCCACCTCGGGCGCCACCTCGGTGAGGCGCAGGAACTGCTCGCGCGCGTGATCCAAGCGTCCTTCCACGAAGTGAATGCGCGCGAGGTTCGCACGCGAGGGAGCGAACCCGGGATCGACCTCGAGGGCTGCGCGATAATGTTTCGTTGCACGAACGGTGTCCCCCTCGCGTTCGCTCAGCACGCCGAGGCCGTGGTGGGGCTGGGCGACGTGGCGGTTGACCGCGACGGCCTTTTCGAGGCGCTTTCTGGCCTCGCGGAAGCTTCCGCGTTGGAGCTCCACGAGGCCGAGGTTGACGAGGGCATCGACGAAGCGAGGGTGGAACTCGAGGGCGAGGGCGAAGCGCGCGGAGGCCTTCTCGAGGTCACCGGACTGCAGCGCCTCGACGCCGGACTGGTTGAGCTCCACGGCGCGCGGAGGGAGGGGCGCGGCGGAGGCGCAGCCGAAGACGACGATCGATGCGAGGGACAGGACCAGGAGGACGGAGAAGGGGGTTCTGGACATGCGGCCCCATCGGCCAGTCCCGCGCTCCGGTTGCGGACTTTGTCGGGACCGGGCACCACGACCCGCGTTGACGCGCCTTCGGGCCGTCTGCTAGCGTCCGGCGCCTTCCGGGGGATTTCCACATTCCCGAAGGCGAATGCGCCTCGGGGCGCCTTACCAACGCTTTTCGAAGGATTCGGACATGTCTCGTGCACTGGCTCGACGATGGGGAGCGATGGCAGCCGCGGCG
>JAKLDZ010000571.1 GCA_022703255.1 Myxococcota bacterium
CGAGATCTCCGAGTGGGTCGTTGGAGAGTCCGGCGAGGTGGATGACCGCGTCGTAGCCGTGCAGGTCGTGCACGGTGAGGTCGCGGATGTCGCGCAACGTCTCGCGGATCTGCGGCGCCGGGGCTCCGAACGTGCAGCGTTGATACAGGTCGCTGTCCACGCCGTGCACGTGGTGCCCGCGCGCGACGAGCATCGGGACCATGACCGAGCCGATGTACCCCTTGTGACCGGTGACCAGGATGCGCATGGCTTACTCCCAGATCTTCCAGGGCGGATTGCCCGATTCCCACAGCTCCTCGAGCAGCACCTTGTCGCGGAGCGTGTCCATGCACTGCCAGAACGAGTTGTGCTGATAGGCCATCAGCTGGCCTTCCCGGGCGAGCCGGACCAGGGGCCCCCGCTCCCATGCCGTGTCGTCCCCCTCGATGTAGTCGAGCACGGGCGGCTCGAGCACGAAGTACGCGCCGTTGATCCACCCCTCTCGCGTCTGCGGCTTCTCCGAGAACTCGACCACCCGGCTTCCATCCATCTCGATGTGGCCGAATCGCGCCGGCGGACGCACCGCCGTCATCGTCGCAAGCTTCCCGTGCGCTCGGTGAAACCTCCACAGATCGTGCAGGTTCACGTCGGATACACCGTCGCCCCACGTGAGCATGAACGTCTCGTTGCCCAGGTGCGGACGCAGCCTGCGGATTCGTCCGCCGGTGTTGGTGCGCATTCCGGTCTCGATCAGATGCACGCGCCAGTGCGGGCCGTGCTCCTGGCGATGCGAGACCTTCCCCGTGCGAAAGTCGACCGTCAGATCGCCGTCGAGGGCGCAATGGTCGGCGAAGTACTTCTTGATGTACTCGCCCTTGTACCCCAGCGCGATCACGAACTGATCGAATCCGAAGTGCGAGTAGTGCTGGATGATGTGCCAGAGGATCGGCTTGCCACCGATCTCCACCATCGGCTTCGGCTTGAGGGCCGTCTCCTCAGAAAGACGGCTCCCCACGCCGCCTGCGAGTATCGCCACGCGCATCGCTTCCCCCCCGGTGATTGCTGGATGAGGCGTGCCCCGGAAGCCGCTCGTGACGATTCCTTGTGGCGGGACGCTCGGGGTGTCAATCGCGAGAACCCCGCTTTCGTGCCCGCATCGTGCCGTCTCGGACAGGACGCTCGGGTGCGATAGAACGACTCCCTCAGAGCAAGCTGCGCGCGCGTCCGTCCGAGGAAGGACGCGAGTCCTCTCCTGCCGAGAGGATCTCGCGCAGACGCTCCAGGTCGGGGGGCTTCGCAACGTGGCAGTCGAAGCCCGCCGCGGTCGCCTTCCTCTGATCCTCCTGCAGCGCATACCCGGTCAACGCCACCATGCGGATCGTGCGCAGTTGCGGATCCGACCGGAACGCCGCCGCGACCTCGTAGCCGTCCATGCTCGGGAGCCCGATGTCACACAACACCACCTCCGGCATGAACGCGCGCGCCGTACGCAGCCCGCTCGGTCCGTCGTGGGCGACCTGCACCTCATGACCACACAGCTCGAGCAGATCTCGCAGGCTGTCCGCCGCGTCCGGGTTGTCCTCGATCACAAGGACCCGCCGCTTGCACGCCTCCGCACAATCCCCCGCCCACGCAGCGGCGGTCTCGGCCCCGGCCTGCACTGGCAGATCCACCTCGAATGTCGAGCCTCTCCCAATCCCCTCGCTGGCCGCCCTCACGCTGCCATCGTGCCGCTCCACCAGCCCCTTGACGAGCGCCAGACCAAGTCCCAGCCCGCCACGACTCCGATCCAGACTCGTGTCTGCCTGTGAGAACGGCGTGAAGAGCCGAGCCAGAAGCTGCGGATCCATCCCCGCACCGTCGTCGGTGACCCTCACCGTGACCCGCTTCCCGTCCCCCGAGGGCTCCACCTCCACGTTCACGTGGCCCCCTCGCGGTGTGAAGCGAACCGCATTCTGCAGCAGATTGCCGAACACCTGCGCGAGCCGCGTCTCGTCGCCATTCACCCACACACCGCCGGGCCCCGCATCGCACTTCAGCTCCACACCCGCTTGCTCGAACAGTGACGCGTGGTCGTCTGCCGTCCGAGTCACCAGCTCGGGGAGATTCAACCTCGAGCTGCGCAGCCGAACCTTGTCACTGTCAATGCGGGTGAGGTCCAGGAGATCCTCGACGAGACGCTCGAGGTGACGGAGCTGACGATCGACGACGGCGCCGGCGCGAGCCGCCAGGGGGCTGCCGCTGTCCGTGCGTCGCAGTACGTGAAGGCTGTTGCGGATGGGCGCCAGCGGATTGCGCAGCTCGTGCGACAGCACGGCCAGGAACTCGCTCTTGCGCTGTCCCTCCCGACGCAGCGTTTCCCGCGCCCGCACCTGATCCTCGATGTCGGTGCTCGACCCGAACCATCGAGCCACCCGCCCCGTCGCGTCGATCATCGGCGTAGCCACCGTCTTGAACCACCGGTAGGCGCCGTCCGCCCCACGGATCCGGAACTCCCCCCGATAGGGACTCGCCGACAGCACCGACGCATCCCACGCATGCCGGACCGCGTCGCGATCGTCGGGATGCACCCGCTCGAGCCAGCCGTACTCGAGACTCTGATCCGCCGTCGCACCCGTGTACTGCACCCACTGCTCGCTCACGTGGTCCCATCGACCGTCCGCCCCGGTGGTCCAGAGAAGATGGGGCAACGATGCCATCAGCTCCCGCAGGCGCCGCTCGTTGTCGCGCAAGGCCGCCTGCGCGAGCCGCAGCGGCGTGAGATCCAGCACGTAGCCAGCGAGCACCGGAAGCCTCTCGCCGCCGTCGTCGAGCATCGCCAACGTCACGACCACCGGAACACGACGCCCGTCCCGCGTGAGATAGGCCTGCTCGTGCGGCGTGCTGCGGCCCGAACGCGCGACCTGGGACATCGCTCGCTCGTGCAGCTCCGCAAACTCCGGCGCCGTCAGCGCTTCGAGCCGCACATCTCCGCTCGAAACGAACCCCGCGTCATACCCCAGCAGCCGCTGCAGCGCCGGGTTCATGTAGGTCACCCGCCCCGTTCCATCGGCGATCACGAGCCCGAACGATCCACTGTCCGCGAGTCGACGGAACCTCTCCTCGCTCCGGCGCAGTGCGGCCTCCGCCCGCTCCATCATCTCGCTGACCTTTTCCTGCCTGGGCGAGGTCGTCATGGGCCGTGCATGATAGTGGCCCGAGCCAGGGGCGTACG
>JAKLDZ010000572.1 GCA_022703255.1 Myxococcota bacterium
ATCGGCTGACGAGGTTGTCGATCGGATCGTGAGCCGAACAAAAAGCGCGAAGCCCCGGGGGGACCGGGGCTTCGTGGTTGCAGGACGGATAAGCCGAGTTCTGTGTCGCGGCGAGGTCGCCCTCGTCGTGCTGGTGATCATTCCTCTAGGACGCCCGTTGCCGGGACGTCTCATCAGCGGCCAACCCGGGGGCATCGGGCGGGCAGCCCTTACGCACCTTTCGGTGCAGTGCCCCTCTACGCGGCCTTGCTCCGGGTGGGGTTTGCCGTGCCGCTGGCGTTACCGTCAGCGCGGTGGGCTCTTACCCCGCCTTTTCACCCTTGCGCATCCCGTGGGGTGCGCGGTCTGTTTTCTGTGGCACTTTCCTCGAGGTTTCCCTCACCGGGCGTTACCCGGCACCCTGCCCTTTGGAGCTCGGACTTTCCTCCCGCCTTGCGGCCGGCGATCACCTGGGTCTCTGCAACGCCGGGGATTGTAGTCGGGGATGGGCCGGAGGGAAGGGGAGAAGGACGTCGGGACGGCACGGGCAACGATCGAGGGGGTCGAGAGCTGGTAGGTTGAGCGAGGTCGCGAGGCGCATCGGAGGCGGAGGAGCGAGAGATGAACAAGGTGCTGATCGTGATGGGGTCGGACTCGGACCTGGAGCAGATGCGGCCGGCGTGGAGGGTGTTGGAGGAGCTCGGGGTGGGCTATGAGGTTGCGGTGGCATCGGCGCACCGATCGCCGGAGCGGGTCGTGGCGATGGCGACGGGGGCGAGGGCGGCGGGGTATGGGGTGATTCTGGCGGGGGCCGGGGGAGCCGCGCACCTGGCAGGGGTGATCGCGGCGCACACGACGCTGCCGGTGGTAGCGGTGCCGATCGCGGTGGGGACGTTGGGAGGCGTGGATGCGTTGCTGTCGGCGGTGCAGATGCCAGGGGGGGTACCGATCGCGTCGGTGGGGATAGGGGGAGCGAGGAACGCGGGGCTGTTCGCTGCGGCGATTCTGAGTGCGACCGACGCGGTGGTGGAGCGGCAGTTGGGAGACTTCCGGGAGAGGCAGGTAGCGGGAGTGGAGGAGGCGGATCGCAGGGTGAAGGCGAAGCTCGGGGGGTAGCGAAGGGGTTGGGGGTCGAGCGCGATTGCCAAAGGCGCATGGTGTGCGGTACGAATGTACCGGCGTGAGCCGGGCATGGACAGGTCTCCGCGAGGCACACGACCTGTCATCTCGCGCCTCGACGCGCTGAAGTCTGGAACGACATGGCCGAGGACGTATTCGAGATCGTCGGAACCGTCGTAGGTGGCGCCTTCAACGTCGAGGCAGTCGTCGCCGAAGGGGGCTTTGCGGTTGTGTACCGGGCCTACCACGGGGCATTTCACGCGCCGGTGGCGTTGAAGTGCCTGAAGGTACCGACGGTGGGACGGGGTTCGCAGCGGGAGTTTCTCGAGCGGTTCCGCGAAGAGGGGGAGCTGCTTTTCCGGTTGTCGCAGAGCATCCCGTCGGTGGTGAGGCCGCTGCACGTCGATGCGTTCGAGACGCCGCGTGGCGTGTTCGTGCCGTACATGGCGCTGGAGTGGCTGGACGGCGAGGCGCTCGACGTGATCGTGGCGCGTCGGACGGCGGAGGGGCGGCCTCCGATGGGGATCAAGCCGATGGTGCGGCTGTTGGCGCCGGTGGCGCGGGCGTTGGCGCGGGCGCACAACTTCCCTGGGCCAGCGGGGCCGATTTCGATCGTGCACAGGGACTTGAAGCCCGACAACATCATGGTGGCGACCATCAACGGTGAGGAGGTCGTCAAGATCCTGGACTTCGGGATCGCGAAGGTGCGCAGCGCGGCGAATCAGACGGCGGGGAAGTTGTCGCAGGACGGGAATGGGTCGGCGGTGCCGTTCACGCCGGGCTATGCGGCGCCGGAGCAGTGGTTGCCGAAGCGCTACGGGCAGACGGGACCGTGGACGGACGTATGGGGTCTGGCGCTTACCGCGGTGGAGGTGCTCGCGGGGCGGGCGGTGATCGACGGGGATCATCGGGCGATGATGGGCACGGCCATCGACGATGTGCGGCGTCCGACGCCACGGACCGAGGGAGTCACGGTCAGCGACGAGGTGGAAGGAGTCTTCCTCAAGGCGCTGGCAGTGGATCCGCGGGATCGGTACCGGGACGTGGGGGAGTTCTGGGACGCGATGGAGGAGGCGGCCGGGCTCGCGAAGTCGTCGGTGCCGCAGACCGGGTACACGCCGCAGCCGTTGCGTGATCCGCGGAGCGATGGGCCGTCGCCTCGGGAGGAGCGGCTGGGGGAGAGGGTCTCGCAGCGCCTCGCGGCGATGCATGCGCCTGGGGCCGAGACGTCGGCGACGCGCAGAGCGGGGAGTTCGGCCGCGATGAAGGCGGTGCGAGGTCCGGCGGCGGAGCCCTCCGCGGGGCGCAGAGCGGAGAGCGCATCTGCGATGAAGGCGGTGCGTGCTTCGGAGGGCGTTGTCGAGGCCGTGCCGAAGGTTCCGGAGCTCGAGCTCGAGCTCGACATCCGACCTGTTCCGGCTCCGACCCCGCGTCGCCCGGAATCGAGCTCCGCGCACAAGGCGGTGAGCGAGCCGGAGGGAGCGCCGCAATCGCAGCGTCAACCGCCAACCCCGCCGCCCGGACCGACAGCGCTCGACGTAGCGATAGCGGAAGCGGCGCCGGGCAAGAGGTCGGGGCTGGACCTTGCCGTGCCGACGGAGATGGTCCGGCGCGCGTCGCAGATGAACCTGCGTGCGGTGTCACCGCAGTCCCTTGACGCGTCGGGGCCGCCCGCTTCGGCGATTCGTCGAAGCGGCGAGTTCCGCGCGCTTCCGTCGTCGGGGTCGCAACCGTCGGGCCCCTCTCCGGCGCCGGTGCTTCCACCGGTCATGCCTTTGCCGTCGCGTGGTGGGTCGAGGCTGGCGCTCCCCGGGGGGCTGATCGCGCTGGGGCTGATCCTGGTCGTGGCGTTCTACGTGAACGCGAGTGGGGGCGGGGGACGGTGGGCGGTCGTCGGGATTCCGCTCAATTGGATCGCGGGTGTGCTGGTGGTAGCGGGGACAGCGCTGATGCTGTTCCGTGTGTTCCTGCGTGATGAGTGAGGGGGGCGTGCAGGACGAAGCGGAGCGCAGGCGCAGGGCCGACGAGTCGGTCTCGCGGGTGTTCTCGCTGGCGATGAACGCATCGACGTCGCGATGGGGCGTGTTGAGCGACG
>JAKLDZ010000573.1 GCA_022703255.1 Myxococcota bacterium
CTACGGGAAGTGGCCGAAGGGGCCGACGACGGATCCCGCGGTGTTTCCGATCGCGGTGTGGCTGCAGCAGCCGAAGAACCTGGAGGCGTTTCGGGGGGTGGGAATCAACCTGTTCATCGGGTTGTGGGAGGGGCCGACGGAGGAGCAGCTATCGGCGCTGGCGGCTGGGGACATGCCGGTGTTTTGCGATCAGAATGCGGTGGGGCTGGGCAGTACGAACGGGGGAGTGATACGGAGCTGGGCGCACCAGGACGAGCCGGACAACGCGCAGGACGGGACACAGGATCCGGTGCCGACGGGGGAGATCGTGGCGGGGTATCAGGCGATGGTGGCGCAGGATTCGACGCGGCCGGTGTACTTGAACCTTGGACAGGGGGTGGCGACGGACCTGTGGTTCGGGCGGGGGAATCGGACGGGGCACCCGGAGGACTACGCGGAGTACGCGAAGGGGGCGGACATCGTGAGCTTCGATGTCTATCCGATGAACGTATTCCCGTACACGGGAGATCCCAATGCGACGTGGTTCAAGGACTACTACGACGCGGTGGCGCAGAACATCTGGTATGTTGCGGAGGGGGTGAAGAGGCTGCGGGAATGGACGGGCAAGCAGAAGCCGGTCTGGACGTGGTTGGAGACGACGAACATCGAGGGGAACGGACAATACGCGTTGACGCCAGCGCATGTGAAGGCGGAGGTCTGGATGGCGCTGGTGCACGGGGCGCGCGGGATCGGGTACTTTTCGCACCAATTCGCGCCATTTTCGGAGACGGGGCTGTTGGACGACGCGGAGATGGCGGCGGGGGTGAAGGCGATCAACGCGCAGGTAGCGGAGCTGGCGCCGGTGCTCAACACGCAGACGGTGTCGAATGGGGTCACGACGACGACGAGCGAGGCGTCGGCGCCGGTGGCGGCGATGGTGAAGCGAGCCGGGGGGGAGACGTACGTATTCGCGGTGGGGATGCGGCCGGAGAACACGACGGCGACGTTTACGCTGCGGGGGTTTGCGGGGCAGGCGACGGTGGAGGTAATGGGGGAGAGTCGGACGGCGTTGGCGCAGGACGGCGTGTTCGAGGATGGTTTTGCGGGGCACGCGGTGCACTTGTACAAGGTTGCGACGCCGTAGGGTTGAGGGGGGGGGGAGGCGCGGCATTGCGGGTGCAGTGTCCGAACGGAGGCTTGCGAGGGCAGCCGGGGGGTGTGCGAAGGAACGGATGATTCGGGGGTGTGCGCGTTGCGCGACATGGGCAGTGGTGCGCGAACTGCGCAGGCGGCTGCCCGAATTGTCGGCAACGAAATGCTGGAGCCTCGCTGGAACGGAATGCCGATCAGGGGTTGTAGGGATAGGCGTAGTCGATGATGCGCACGTGATCGCGAATCTTGTCGATGTCGCCGTGCAGCGCGTCGACGTCGGCCTGAGGGACGGAGCGGGGGTCTGCGTTGAAGAGGATGGGGCAGGAGCCATAGGCGCGGTCGGCGAGCCAACCGCCGTAGGTAACGAGGGCATCCCAGAAGTGGGAGCCCTGCACGGACAGGCCGGCGGGTTTGGGGGTAGAGGGCGGGATGCCGAGACGCAGGCCTTCCATGGGGCCATCGCCGCTGACGGCTGGAGGGCGGTGTTCGCCGCCGAGGCCGGAGATTTCGATCACGGCGGCGATGCCGAGGGCGTGGTGAATGCCCTCGGTGAGCTCATTGCCGTAGATCTCCCCGGCGAGTCCGGCGCTTCCGCCGGCGCGGATGCCTGCGGCCTTGCCGGCGTTGGGGTCCGCCCAGCCCGTGCCCGTGATGATGTTGGCCTGCGCCCAGGCCACCACCGTGGCCGTCGTTTCGGAGGTGCGCACGAACTGCCAGAAGTCGTAGGCGACGTTGTCGCTGATCACAACGAGGGAACCGTCGGTACCGGTAGCGCCGGTGACCCCGGAGGGGACGTGGATCTTGAGCTCGGTAGCGGGCCAACCCCAGGAAGCGGGGGCAGGGACGACGACGACGGGATCGGAGTCGGCGCCGAGGACGACGGGATTCGAGTAGGCCTGGTAGTTGACGTACCAGCAGCCGGAGCGAATCGCGGGGATATCGTACCACTGGACGGGCTCGTTGGAGACGGGAGTATTCCAGAGGCTGTCGGCCCGGAAGAACCGGGGTTTGGAGGGGTCCGGAGAATCCGAGGCCGCGTCGGCGGCAACCACGGAATCCGCGGTGGAGTCGGGGAGCACCGAACCGTCGGAAGTCAAGTTGGAATCCGGCGGGGCATCGGTCATGGCGCCATCGGAGGATGAATCGGTGAGACTGCCATCGACGGAGGCGGCGTCCGGGGAGGGGCCCTCGGGAGAGGAAGCGTCTTCGCTGCTGCAACCCGAGGCGAGCAGCAGACAGAACGGGAGAAGGGAGAGGAGCTTCATGGATGGGCGCCAAGCAAGTTCGTTGCCAGCGAACCAGGCAGCAAATCCTGAGGATTATGCCGTCTTCGTTCCGGGTCGTGCTCCGGGGCCACGGGCGACGCGCTTCGACGTCCCTTGGCTGTTGCGGGGGAGAGGTCGTTGACCTAGGAAGCGGCCCATGGCGACGCGGATCGAGGTTGGGTATCGCCGAGGGGTGCCGGATCCGAGGGGACAGGCCACGCAGGCGAAGATCAAGTCGTTTCTGGGGCTGGGGGTGTCGTCGGTGCGGAGCCTGGACGCGTACGTTGTCGACGCGGAGCTGACGCGAGAGGAGACGGAGCGTGTGTGCGAGCGATTCGCGGACGCGGTGACGCAGGAGAGCGCGGAGGGGAGGCTCGACGCGGGGGAGAGCGATCAGGTGATCGCCGTGGGGTTGAAGCCCGGGGTGACGGATGCGGTGGGCAGGAGCGCGCGGTTCGCGATCGAGGACATTGTGGGGCGCAAGCTGCCGGAGGGGGCGGGAGTATACAGCTCGGTGGTGTACTTCGTGACGGGGGCGACGCGCGAGGAAGCGGAGGCGATTGCGGTGGAGGTATTGTCGAACCCGTTGATCGAGACGCACAAGGTATGGGGGTTCGAGGAGTATCTGGGGAGCGCGCCGGACCGGGAGCCGCCGGTGGTGCGGAGCGGGCACGCGCCGCGGGTGGAGCGGATAGCACTGCCCGAGAGCGACGCGGGGCTCGAGCGATTGTCGCGGGAGCGGGTATTGTCGTTGTCGGTGGAGGAGATGCGGAGTCTGCGGG
>JAKLDZ010000574.1 GCA_022703255.1 Myxococcota bacterium
CCGGGTCCGCCACGCCCGCACCGACACACCAACGCGCTCAGCCCTCGATCGCCAGCCACCGACGCATCACGCCCGGGACCTCGTGCATCGACCCGACCAGCTCGTCCGGGGCCGATGCGCGCAGCGCCTCCACCGAGCCGTAGCCGTTCGTCACCGCGATCGTCCGGGCCCCGACCGCTCTGCCGGCCAGCGCGTCCTGTGTCCCGTCCCCGACCATCACGAGCTGTGCGGGGACGACGCCGAGACGGGACGCCACGAGCCGAAGCGGGTCCGCAGCGGGCTTCGGCGCGCAGTCCCCGCCACCCACGACGGTTGAGAACCGATCGAGGGCCCCGAGCGCGGACAGCACCGCCACCGCGATCTCGCGCGGCTTGTTCGTGCACAGCGCGAGGGGTAACGCGCGCAGCGCGTCGAGCGCCTCTCGCGCCCCCGGCATCCACCGGCTGCGCACCACCGGATGCGCGGCGTAGCGGTCGAGGAACGCGCGCAGGATCGGGTCCAACTCCGCGCCTTCGAGCCGCACGGCCCGCGCCACGAGCGCGCGTGCCCCATCCCCCACGTAGCCGGCAATGACCTCTGTCGGCAGCGCGCTGCGCCCCGATTCGACCAGCACGTGGTTGAGGGCGAGCGCGATATCGCCAACGGCGTCGACCAACGTGCCATCCAGGTCGAACACTACGGCGCGTGGGGCGATCATGCGCACCGAGCCTGCCACGCGCGAAGGGGACGCGGAAGGACAAACGGTGCAGATGGAGGAGGGAGGCGGCGGAGTCAGGCTGCGGCGTTCTGGAGGCTGCAAACCGACAGGACCGATCGCAGGCGGGAGCGTGCGCGGTGCAGGCGCGAGCGCACGGCGGACTCGCTCACGTGGAGACGATCGGCGATCTCCTGGAGCCCCAGATCGTGATGGTAGTGGGCCACGACGACCGATCGATACGACTCCGGCAGATCGGCGAGGGCTTCGCGCACCCGCGCATCCCGCTCGTTGGTCGCCGCTCCGAGCACATCGGCGTCGTCGTTCGACGCGCCGACGAGCGGCAGCGATGCGAGGTCCTCGAGGTCGAGTCCTTCCACGAGGCGGGCGCGATGGCGACGGTGTGATCGCATCATCATCAGGGCTTCGTTGGCGGTGACGCGGAAGAGCCAGGTCGAGAAGCTCGACTCCCCGCGGAAGGAGTCGAGGCGTCGAACCACCTGCATGAGAGTGCTCTGGAGCAGGTCGAGGCGGTCCTCATCGGAGACGGGATACCTTGCGAGCTGTCGCTCGATGTGCGGTCGGATCGTCTTCGCAAGCTCGGAGAGCGCCGAGGTGTTGCCGGCTTGTGCCGTCTTGATCAGGTCCGCAGAGGGTAGAGCCGCCATGGGGGTCTCCGGGTCGTTGGGGAGCGGTTGCCCGGGATGGGCGACGAGCGCATCTGCAACCCGGAGGCCGGGGGCGGGGTACCGTTTTGCCCCTGCATTCGGCAATGTGGGTGCAGGTGCGACCAGGCGCGGTGGTAACGTTTCGTTGCAGCTTCCGATACCCACGGTAACGAGTCGTTGCTGCCCTCTCCCCCGCCTCCGCACCGTCGATGCCCTCCCGGACCTCTGGCCAACCCCGCTGGCCCGTGAGCATATGCGCCCCCGTCATGTCTCGACGCTATCTCGTCTTCGCTCCGGTCTCGGTGCTCGTCACCTCCGTGCTGTGGTCCGCGTGCGGTGGCTCGACCGCTCCGCTCCAGTCTCCCCAACCCCAGCCTTCGACCTCGCAATCGGCCCTGCAGGTGTTCGCTCTCGACGCGTCGGTGGACGACGCGCAGTCCGACGTGCTCGCGCAGCTGCTCGATGCTGCGACAGAGGCCGAGGTACCGGTGGACGCATCCACCGACGCGGCGCAGGACGGTCCCTGCCCGTCGGACATGATTCACGTCGAGCACGACTTCTGTCCCAGGGTCGAGCGCAAGTGCGTGAAGAAGGAGCTGAACAAGCCGAACAGGATCGTGCTGTGTCACAAGTTCCAGGAGGGCTCGACGAAGTGCCTCGAGCCGCGCCAGCACCTGGACTACTGCATCGACAAGTACGAGTACCCGAACCGTGCGGGAGCGCATCCGCCGTGGATGGTGTCGTGGTACGACGCCGAGGCGACCTGTCGCTCGCTGGGCAAGCGGATCTGCTGGGACTGGGAGTGGGTCGCCGCGTGCGAAGGGCCGCAGGAGAAACCCTTCCCCTACGGTTGGGAGCGCGACAACACCAAGTGCAACATCGACAACATCTGGATGGAGCCGCGCCTCAAGGAGATGTACTCCAAGGACAAGGCCGTCGCCGCGCGCGAGCTCGCCCGCGTCGACCAGAGCGTCCCCTCCGGCGCCATGCCCGGCTGCGTCTCCGACCTCGGCGTCCACGACCTCACCGGAAACATGGATGAGTGGGTCTCGCGCGTCGTGAAGCGCGACGACAAGGAGAAGTCCATGTGGGCTGGGCTCAAGGGCGGCGCCTGGGGACACGTGCGCAACGCGTGTCGTCCCATGACCACCTCTCACCCGCCGGACTTCACCTACTACTTCATCACCTTCCGTTGCTGCGCAGACCCCAAGGGCAAGCCCGCGTTCGTCCCGCCCGGCATCTCCCGCCCGCCCGCGCAGCAGCCTGCCGACCGCGCTCCGATCCCCACGCCCGTCAACCCGCCCGGGCCGTCCAAGCAGAAGGTTCGCCCCGAGAACGACGGCAAGTGAGCGGCGCGTCGTCCCTCGCCTCCCCGCTCCCCTCCTCCACTCCCGCGCTCGTTGCGCCTTCTCCCCGTCAGCGCTAGAGGCTCGCCCCGAGGAGGCAAGCCATGCCGTCGCTGGTCGTGATCGGGGCTCAGTGGGGCGATGAAGGCAAGGGCAAGGTCGTCGATCACCTCGCCAGTCTGGCCGACGTCGTGGTGCGCTTCGGTGGTGGTCCCAACGCGGGCCACACGCTCGTCGTCGACGGCTCCAAGCTCATCGTCCGCCTCGTGCCCAGCGGCATCCTCTGGCCGCGCACCGAGTGCGTCCTCGCGCAGGGCATGGTGATCGATCCGGACGTGCTCGTCGGCGAGCTCGAGGTGCTCGAGACGCGTGGACACTCGGTCGCGGGCCGGCTGTTCGTCTCGCACCGGGCGCACCTCATCCTGCCGCACCACACGCTCGCCGACGGCCTTCGCGAGAATCT
>JAKLDZ010000575.1 GCA_022703255.1 Myxococcota bacterium
GAGCGAAGTGAGCAGCGACGTCGCATCGGCCAGCGCGTGGTCATGCTCGAGATACGTCGCGATCCGACGCAATCCTCCGACGTCCTGCCAGCACAGCGACTCCTGCACGCCCCGGTGGAACCCGAAGTCCCCGCACGCAACCCCCGAGCGATCCGCGAACGCGATCGACAGGTCGTCCCATCCTCTGCCCGACCACTTGCCGAGCAGACACGCCGCCCCGGCCTTGTCCGAGAGATGCGCGCTCAGCTCCTGCCAGAACCACAACGGCATCTGGTCCGCCTCCTCGAACAGGAAGCCGTCCACCCCGCGTCGCAGCCACCCCGCGAGCACGTCTCTCATCCAGGCCCGGAATGTCGCCGACCCGGCGTCGAACATCGGCGGCCCATCCTGCCCCTCACGGCCTCCCTCCCGCCGATACCACCCCAACCCGTCGTGCTCGAATGACAAGAGCCACTTGCCGTCATCCAACATCTCCCCGCGCGCATGATGCGCCCCGCCCGGGTTCGACTGCCCGCAGTACACCTGCACCACGACCCGCATCCCCACCGCGTGGCAGGCCGCCAGCAACTCGTCGAAAACCGTGTCCCAACGCCCGAACGGACGATCCCATTCTCCGCGCCCCACCAGGTGCGGATCCAGACGCCGCATGTCGTAGGCCCAGCCTCCGTGCCACGCCGAAGCCAGCATCCCACGATCGCGTCCGATCGACGGCAGCTGCTCCACGACGGGACTGAGCACCAGCACCGTGATCCCCAGCCTCTGCAGATAAGGGAGCCGCTCGAGCACGCCCTTCAGATCACCCCCCCAGTGCCGCAGGAAGTCCCGATGCGTCGGGTCGAACGTCGCCGCGTCTCGCCCCGCGTCGTTCGTCGGATCCCCGTTCGCGAACCGATCGAGCTGCACGAAGTACAGGGTCTCGCCACGAAGGTCCTTCATCTTCGCTCCAGGTCCGGCGACGCTCGCTTCGCCGCGAGCCGTCGACATTCCCGCCAGCCTAGGACCCGTCGAGCTGCCTGTCCAACGCACCCACGATCGCCTCGCCCACCTCCGTCGTGCTCCGCCCCGCGTCCGCTCCCACAAGGTCCGCCGTCAACGCGGTCCCCTGCGCGACCACCGCGCACACCGCGTCCCGGATCGCATCGGCGGCCAACACCAGCGCGGAGTCTCCGCGCTTCCCTCCCAGCCACCGCAGCCCCTCGGACACCGCGCCCACCATCCCCATCGGGTTCGCTGTCCCCCGGCCCGCAAGCGCCGGCGCCGACCCGTGGACCGGCTCGAACATCCCGTGCTCGTCGCCCACGTTGCACCCCACCGCCATCCCCATCCCCCCCTGAAGAACGGCCCCCAGGTCCGTGAGAATGTCTCCGAACAGGTTGGTCGTCACGCACACGTCATAGCGCTCCGGCTCCACCATCAGCGACGCCGCAAACGAGTCCACGAAGACGCGCTCTCTGACGATGTCGGGCCAGCCTGCCCCGACACGCTCGAACACCTCCTCGAACAAGCGGCACCCATGAAGGACGTTGCTCTTCGAGATGCTCGTCACCCGCCTGCAACCGTCGCCCGGCGCGCCACGGCCACGCGCCCTCGAAAGCTCGAACGCCCTGCGAATGACGCGCTCGCTCGCCCCCCGCGTGATCACCCGCGTGTCGGTCGCAATCACGTGCTCCCCGCTCGTCTCCAGCATCCCCCCCATGCCCGCGTAGAGCCCTTCGGTGTTCTCCCGAACGATCACGAGATCGACTTTCTCCGGGGCCCATGCGTTCGTCGCGCGTCCGTGAATCCTTGGACGGACTCCTGGCAGCAACCGGATCGGACGGATGTTGGCGTACAGATCGAGCCGGGCCCGGTTGCCCAAGACCGGCGACCATCCCGCCATCCGACCGTCCTTCATCCGCACCGGACCCTCGCCTCCGGGAGCCGGCCACCCCACGGCGCCGAGGAACACCACGTCCGCGTGCGCGCAGGCTTCCTCGCTCCCCTCGGGCCAGTCGCGACCGTGCTCGAGATAGTACCGCCCGCCACACGGGATCTCCGTGATCCGGACCGCGATCCCGGCCCTCTCGAGGGCGCGCTCCAGGACCCGCCTCCCCACCACCATCACCTCCGGGCCGATCCCATCTCCCGGCAGCAGCACCACCTCGTAGTTCACCTCTCCGGTCCTCCTCACCCCCGGCCATCCCCGTCTCCCCCCGTGCTCGTGCTCGTGCTCGTGCTCGTGCTCGTGCTCGTGCTCGTGCTCGTGATCGTGCTCGTGCTCGTGTCCGCAGCCAACAGGGTGCCGATGCCGCGCCGCCTGCGGCAAAGCCAGCCCGCTCAGCATCGGCAGCGGCACCTGGGCGGCGGTCGTCTCGAACTGCGGCACCGCTCCGGCGACCGTTTCGATCCAGGCCCGCAGCGCGGCGCGTTCACCGTCGTCGACCAGGTCGGTCTTGTTGATCACGATCAGGTCGGCGGCCTTGAGCTGCCGCTCCACCGTGTCGGTCAGCAGCGCATCGCGCCACTGCGCTCGCGCCACGCTGGCATCGACCAGCACCACCACGCCGTCGAGCGCCAGTCCCGGGTCGGCGCGGCCGAGTTGGGCAATGCGCCACGGGTCGGACACGCCACTGGCTTCGATCACCACCGCATCGAAGCGCTCGGGTGATTCGAGCACCTCAATCAGCGCACCGCTCAGGTCGTCGCCGATCTGGCAGCAGACGCAGCCGTTGCTCAGCGCGATGGCCTCGCCCGTGTTGGCGGCGATGAGTTCGGCGTCGATGTTGAGTGCACCGAAGTCGTTGACCAGCACCGCGAGCCGTTGGCCGCCGGCATCGCGCAGCCAGCGGTTCAGCAGCGTCGTCTTGCCGGAACCGAGAAAGCCGCCGATGACCGTCAGCGGCAGGCGCCTGCGCGCGGCGGCAGGGGTCGTCGTCACGTCGGCCGCCCGCCCAGCACGGTGCCGGCGATGCGCACGTCCTTCAGCTTCACGGGGTCGATCTCGGTCGGGTCGTCGTCCATCACGCAGAAGTCGGCGAACTTGCCGACCTCGATCGAGCCGATGCGGTCATCGAGGCCGCTCGCGAGCGGGGCGCCTCGATGATCGTGATCGGGCGCTCCGGCCTCTCGCGCCTCGGGCCCTTCCCGCGCCGGGCGACCATCTCGGATCGCATCGTCAGGGAGGCCGGG
>JAKLDZ010000576.1 GCA_022703255.1 Myxococcota bacterium
CAGGTGTGTCTCCTGCGGCGATTCCTGATAGGGCTGCGCGCTCTCCTGCATCTGCACCTCGGGCGCCTTGGTGGCGACGCCGAGGAAGGGCAGGGGATTGATGCCGAGCAGGCTCAGCACGACGAGGAACAGCACGCAGGCCACCGCGTTGATCGCGAGACGCGTGAGGCCAAGGGCACTGCCGCGCATCCATGCGTCCGGAAGCACCGCGCGATAGGGCGCCGCGGTCGACATCGCAAACCACCTCATCGCGGCAAAGCTGATCATCAGCGCGAGGATCGGAAGCGCGCCCAGTGCCCTCGACTTCTTCTGCTCGGCTGCGCCAGACCCGCCTGTCGCTGTGTCGCTCACCTCACGGAAACTCCACGAATGTCGCTTCCACCGTCGCCGCCGATGCGGAGCCCGTGCGATGGACCTGCACCTCGGTCGCTCCGACCTCGAATGCCACCGATATCGGCGCCCAGCTCGTTGCTGTCGAGCTGCTTCGCGCCGTCCGGTGGAACGCGCCTTGGGCGATCGGGACCACTCGCAACGCGTTCATCCCGAGCAGCGGAGCCCCCTTCACTGCCTCCCCCGAATTCAGCATGATCGAGGTCGATTGCGTGCGCACCCAGCCCGAAAACTGCACCAACTGCCAGGCAACCGTCACCGCATGGCCGGTGCCCGCCCGCTCGATCACCAGGGAGTCGCCCTGCAACCGCCCGGTGACGGCGGAGCTGGCGACGGGAATCTGGGGAGCCGGCGACGATTGAATCGAATAGGTCAGGATGGGCCAGGCCGTCAGCGGATCGGTAACCGGAATTGTGACGCTTGCGGAGGGGGACTCGACGGGCAAGTTGACCTGTCCACGGGTCACGGTGCACCCGTCGAACGTGACGATCTGCCACTCCGCGAACGACTGTGTGTTGGTTCCCGGGTCGCCCATCCGGAGCTCGAGTGTGGATTCACCTGTCAACCTCGCCGCCACCAGGTCGTCGGAGCTGTAGTAGGCCCCGGAGCCTCGCTTCGTCACCAGCACGAAGCTCTTCGAGGGTTCCACCGGCGAGGGGAGCGGGACGTTCGCGGTCGCAGAGGGGAACTGCGCGGACCCGCGCTGCACTCTCATGCCGGAGACGAACTCCGCAACGTACCAACGGATCTCGGCGTCTTGCTCCATCGAGCCCGCGCGCTCGAACCGAAGTGTCGTGGGGCTGACGATCTGGCCCGAAATCGCACCGTCACCGGGGCTGCCTCCTGCGGTGCTCACCCCGAACACGAGGAAGGCTCGCGCCGGGTCGATCGCAGCTACGTTTGCGGTTGCGGAGGCGACGCCATCGGGCAGGGTGACGACACCCGAATGGAGGGTCTTCAGCGGGCTGGGGTTGGAGACGCTCCCGCCCGCGCCCCCTTGCCCGGACGTCCCGGCGCTCCCTCCCTTTCCTGCATCGCCACCCGCGCCTGCGCCCGCTTCCTGCCCACCGAAGCCGTTGCCTCCCGATCCGGCGGCTCCTCCCGACGCCCCACCCCCCCCAGCAGAGTCGATCGATGCGTCGCCACCTGCCCCGCCAGCGGCCTCGCTCGATGCGTCGCCACCCGCCCCGCCCGCGGCCTCGTTCGATGCGTCGCCACCCGCCCCGCCCGCCGCCTCGCTCGATGCGTCGCCCGCCGTCCCCTCCTCGAAGGCTGCGTCGAAGTCCATCGTGCAGCCGTGTGCTGCCGAGCTTGCGCACAGCAGGATCACCAGCAAGCCAACGAGAGACTTCTCCACGACTGCCAGACTACGGGGGTTCGGCGCGCGAAGGAAGCCTCGTATGCCCAGAGGGGGCGCGGAGGAGGATTTCTGGTATCATGCGCAACCATGAGAACTCTCGCGCTTCTTGCCTCCATCGGTGTCTTCTCCAGTCTGCTTGCTTCCGGTGGCGTCGCGCTGGCCGAGCCGTGCGACCTGCCCCGCATCATGATCGTCATGGATAGCTCGTCGTCCATGCTCAACACGGTCTCCGAGCAGAACGTCGACATCGTCAAGTGGGACGCGGCCCAGAGCGCCGTGAAGTCCGTGACCGACGCCTACCCCGATTCCGCGCAGTGGGGTCTCATGGTCTTTCCTGGACCGGCGGGCGGGTGCTCGACGGGAACCGTGCTCGTCGATGTCGGGCTCTCTACCGGTCCCGACATCCAGACGCAGCTCGCCAACATCGACATGAGCTCCGGCTCGCGGCAGACGCCTGCCGGGCAGACCCTCATGGCCGCGGCCGCCGATCCTGGTATCACCGCCGCGGGCAAGAAGAACTACGTCGTGTTCGTCACCGACGGCTACCAGTACTGCTCGGTCCCAGCAGTGAGCGGTCCTCCGGTCTGCACCACGAGCGCCGATTGCGCGGCGATGAACGTCAGCACGTGCCCCACCTGCGACTCGTGCAACACGGGCTCATCGGACCCTGCGTGTGCGGGATACGCGGGTGGCTGCTACTGCATTCGCACGTGGCCCGTCCTCGGCGTAGAAGCCCTCGCCGCGGCAGGCGTGAAGACCTACGTCGTCGGCTTCGGCTCCAACGTCGACGCGAAGACCCTCAACACCGCCGCCTACGAAGGCGGGACGGCGATCGCCGGCTGCGATCCCTCCGCGTCCACGCCGAGCTGCTACTACAAGGCAACGCTCCCCTCGGAGTTCAACGCAGCGCTCGCGGACATCGTGCAGAAGGTCACGACCGAGACCTGCACCGCCGATTGCGGCATTCAGGGATCGCGCGCCTGCACCGCTTCCGGATGGTCCGACTGCGTCGCTCCAACCGAGGTCGATTGCACCGGACCCTGCGGCGCTTCCGGCAAGCAGAAGTGCGTCAACGGCGCCCTGACCGAGTGCGATGCCGTGTGTGAGGACGCGGGCGCGGGAGGTTCGGCGGGTGCTGCCGGCGCGGCCGGAGCTGCAGGCTCGGGCGGTGCGGCAGGTGCCGCGGGCAAGGCCGGTTCGGGCGGCTCGGCGGGCTCCGCGGGCAAGGCCGGTTCGGGCGGCTCGGCAGGTGCCGCGGGCAAGGCCGGTTCGGGCGGCTCGGCGGGCTCCGCGGGCAAGGGTGGCGCGTCGTCGGAAGACGACGCAGGCGACGGCACCGCGGGAGGCGCCGCTGCGGGGCCCGAGAGCGGGGAC
>JAKLDZ010000577.1 GCA_022703255.1 Myxococcota bacterium
AGCCGCGCGAGCATGCGCTTGCTGTTGTCCACCAGCTCGCTGATCTGCACGACCCTCGGCTCGATGATCTGCCTGCGCGAGAAGGCGAGCAGCTGGCGGGTCACACCCGCCGCTCGCGATGCGGCCTCCGACGCGTCCAGGAGCAGCTCCCGCCTCGGATCGTCGTTCGACGTGCTCATCAGCACCAGGCTCACGTTTCCCATGATCGCCGTGAGCAGGTTGTTGAAGTCGTGCGCCACGCCGCCCGCGAGATTCCCGACCGCCTCCATCTTCTGCGCCTGCTGCAACTGCGCTTCGAGCCGCTCCTGCTTGCGCTGCGCCAGCTTCTGCGTCGTGACGTTCTCCGAAGAGCCCGACAGCGTCTTCACCCCGTCGAGCCCCACGCTCGCCCGCCCCACCGACCGAATCCAGCACTCCGCTCCGTCGGGACGTACCAGACGATACTCCGCCTGCTGCTCCGACCCCGGCGAGGCGAGCGCGCGGCCGATCGTGTCCGCCAGGCGCGACGCGTCCTCCGGATGCACGTAGGACAGGAATCGAGCCCAGTCCGATCCGATCGTGCCCTCCGGCAGCCCCAGAACGCGGTCCGCCACCACCGAGATGAACGTGTTCGACGCGTGCAGCGCGTCATCGAGCTCGGTGGACCACACGATGGTCGGGATCGAGGAGACCGCCTGCTCGTAGCGCTCGTCGCTCTCGCGCAGGGCCGCCTCCAGGTGCCTCTGGATCGTGACGTCCTGAGCCACTGCCAGCACGTAGCGCTTGCCCTGGATCTCGAGCACCTTCGCGGAGTAGTCAACGTCGCGCAGCCCCATGGGAGACCGGACCTTCGTGGACGCACGGTCGACGCGCCCACGCTCACGCAGCAACGCAATCGAGGCTGCTACGCCCTCCACATCGCCATCGGGGTCCAGCTCGCTCTGAGTCTTTCCAACCACCCGCTCGGACGTCGTGCCCCAATGCTCGCAGTACGCCCGGTTGACCGCGATGAACTTCCCTGTCTCGAAGTCCGAAAGCGCGATCGACAGCGGACTCTCGTCGAACATCATCTGCAGCACATCGCCGCTCTCGCGAACCGCCGCTTCGGCCTCCACCCGAGCCGTGACGTCGAGCAGGAACACCAGCAGCGCCACCGGCTCCCCTGCGGTGTTGCGCACGACCGAGGCGAACGTGTCCACGTGCGCGATCGCGCCGCCAGGACGCGGAATGCGACAGGGCGCGGTCGCACGGGTCGACTTGCCCTCGAGCACTTCCCGCCGGAACGCCGCCACCTGCGCCGTGTCGTCCGGATGGATCACGTCCCTCACCGGCGCCCCCAACAACTGCTCCGCCGTCCGCCCGGTGAATCGCTCCACCGTCCGATTCACGCGCAGCCACTTGCCGTCGAGCGAGATCATCGCGATCCCCATCGACGGCAGTGCGAACATCGTTTCGAAGTAGAGCGCGGATTCCCGCAACGCCTCGAGCTGCACCCGCTTGCGGGTGACGTCGCGCAGGATCTCGAGGGTCCCGCCCTGCTCCCGACGCCCGATCGACCACTCCACCTGCAAGCGTCGTCCATCGGGGAGCACGAGGGGGATTTCGCCGCGCCACGCACCCGACGCCGCCGCCAGCGCGCGAGCGTCCTTGCGCCAGGCGGTCTTGCCGGCCCCGAGAGGAAGCTCGCGCACCGGGCGCCCGAGCGCCTGCCCGGGCTCGATTCCCAAGAGCTTCGACACCAGGCCGTTCCATTCCTCCACGCAATCAGCAGCGTCGGTCGTGAAGGCCGCTTCGGGGATCGCCCGCACCACGTCCTCCGGCAACGCCCCGATGCCCATGGCGAAAGAGTGTACGATCCCCTGCCCCGGCGGTAAAGCGCCACGCGCACGAGCTTCGCGACAGGCGTGGACCCATCGCACCGGCGAATGCCACACCGGTATGTCCGCGCTCCGCTAGCCCGTCGCCCGCACCGCCTCCGCCCCCGCCGCTCTCGGGTTGCGGTGCTCGAAAACCCAAATCCGCAACCCGCTCGTCGGCATCACCGCCTCGTCCACCAGATCGAATCCATTCTTGCGATAGAACGGTACGTTCGTTTCCTGCTCGGTCCGCAGGACACACCGCTCGAAGTCCGCCCCGATGCGCCCGAGGGCCGCCTGCAGCACCTCGCTCCCGATCCCCTTGCCCTTCAGCGCAGGCTCGATTCCGATCGTGTGCAGATACGCCGCTCCCGGAGTCAGGAAGTGATGCACCCGCTTCGTCGCCTCCCCCTCGTGCGTGAGCAGCCGCCAGATCACGACCGGCGATACCATGGCAACGACCCTGGCGAACCGCAGGCGCACCAGGTCGATCACCGACAGATCCACCGCTTCGGGCTTGAACCAGTGGACCGAGCCGCGCCCGGGATCGACGTAGAGGTGGCCGCGCCGCTCGGCCTGACGAAGCGAGCAGCGGAACAGCACACGCGCCATCGGCAGCCTTCGACGCGCGTTGGGCTCGGCCCAACACAGGAAAGGATCCTCTTGGAATGCTCGCGCAAGAACGCACGCCGCCGCGTCCAGATCCCTCATGAGCGCCACCATACCCTCCCCCTGCCCTCCCCGTCCAGGCTCACGCGCCACCCCTCAGTCGCACTCCAGCGAACACTGCGTCGCAAGACACCCCGACGTCCCCACGAGCGCCACCATCGCCTCCCATCCCGCGGACTCCGATGCCTTGCACCCGTCGATGCACCCCTGATCCGCGCCGCAATCCTCCGCGCATTCCAGCGCGCGTGTGCAGTCTACACTCCCCGCACACGCCCGGCACGGCTCGAGACAACGCTCGTTCAAACAGCCGTCGCAGACCGGATCGCTCGACCCCAGCTCGCACTCCTTCGAATCAATCCCGCACGCCTCCGCACACTTCGTCCCAAGACACCCGCTCGTTCGATTCAAGTACGCCGCATACAAGGACTCGCCCCCACGATTCCCCTCCACACAGGCCTCGATGCACTGCCGCCCCGTGGCGCACCCGAACGTGCACTGCACGATCGCCGTGCAGTCCTCGTCGTTCTGGCATGCCACACACGCCCCCTGACACGCCCCCGCCATGCACTGCTCGCACGCCGGATCGAAGAATCGAATCACGCACTCCGTCGTGTTGCC
>JAKLDZ010000578.1 GCA_022703255.1 Myxococcota bacterium
GAGCTCGACACCTTCCCCAACACCGCCGGGAGCATCGACGATGCCCGCAACAAGACCGATCGGCTCGCGCTGACCACCGACATCCTCGGCGGCGCCGCCCTCGTGGCGGGAACTCTCGCGATCGTCTTCGCCGTCACTCGCCCTTCACCCGCTGCTGCATCCCCCTCCGCGACTCGGAGCTCCAATGTCCGCGTTGGCGTGGGTCCTGGCTCGTTCATGCTCGGCGGTCGCTTCTGATTCGACCGGCCCACGCCTCACGCGCTCATCCTTCGACGATTGACCGGGATCCGGTTTGGTTCGGATCCCGTATCAATAGCCTCGCCGTGGGCTCGTCTACTTCGCGAGCACGAACCAGTAGCCTGCGGCGGTGAACAGCAGCGCGATCGCCATGACAGCGATGCTGAGAACGTAGGCTCCTCGCCCTCCCATGGCCTGCGGTGGCGTCGACGCGATCGGTGCCGCCCCGTCCGTGCGCGCGACGTATTCGGAGATCACCTCCAGGGTCTCGTCCAAGGGAGCGTCGGGCTCCGCCGACGGCAGACCCTCTCCGTGAACCGTCGCCACCACGGCCGTGATGTTGTCCGTGCCGCCTGCCTTGTTGGCCAGATCGATCAGCCGATCGCACGCCGCCGACTCGTCGTCTTCGGCCAGCGTCGCGGCAAGCGTGTCATCCTTCACCAGGCCGTGCAGGCCATCGCTGCACAGCAGGAGCCGGTCTCCCTCGCGCAGCTCGAGACAGCTGAGGGCAACCTGGATCTCGGGGCCGACTCCCACGGCCTGCACGATCCAGTTCTTCTGGGCGAAGTTGTCCGCCTGGTCCGGTTGGATGGCCCCCGAATCGAGCAGCATCTGCAAGAACGTCTGATCGCGCGTGAGCTGGTGCAGCCTGCCGCTTCTGAGCAAGTACGCCCGAGAATCCCCCACCTGCGCCAGATAGACGCTGTCCTCCAGCACCCAGGCCGCGGTGAGCGTCGCCCCCATCCCTTCCTTCGCCCCATCCTTCGCAGCCCTGAAAACGCCCGCGTTGGCCTGATGCAGCGCGCTCTCCAGCACCGCCTCCGCCGCTTCGTCGTCCTCCGCGGCCCGCAGCATCGTCGTCAGCGACTCCACGACCATCGCGCTCGCGACCTCGCCCGCCGCGTGCCCTCCCATCCCGTCGGAGACCGCCAACAATACACCCCGATCCCCGTCCGTCATCTCCTTCGCGCTCGCCCCGCCGTCCTGCGTCGTCGAGCTGTCCAGCTCCACCGCAGCATACGCGTCCTCGTTGCGCTTCCGAACGCGACCCGCGTGCGTTCGCACCGCAACCTTCAGCGCCGTTCCGGCCATGGACTCCCGCTCCTGCTCGCTGCCTGCTTCATCGGCCTGCAGCGTGGACCGCGGGCCGCGATCACGCAAGGCCAAGACAACCTCGCTCGCCTCGCGCCCTCCTGCCGTCCATCGGACCTCGTTTCCCCCCCTGCCCATGCCTGGGAAATCCCCTACACTCCCCCCATGCTCGAGCGTGTTGCGATCGCTTCTTCTGCTCTCTGCCTGCTCGCCGCCTGCGGCGGTGCCGGCAACTCCGTCAAGACCGGCGGCGTGGAGTACGACACGAGCCTCCCCGAAGCCGCAGAGCCCGGACAGGAACGGGACGCACCCGAAATCAGCCGCGGCATCGGCGTGCCAGGCGGAGTCGTCGTGCTGTGGCCTCGCATCGTCCAACCCCGCTCCGACTCCGCTGCTCCCGACGCCCCCACACGCGCTGCAGCCGCCCAGCTCCAGAAGCGTATCGCGGGTCTCGTCGCACGCGAGCTCCCTGGCGTCCCCGTCGACATGCGCCCCGAACCCGAACGCGTCTGCCCCCGCTCCGGCTGCGCAGGCGCCTCCGTAGGCGTCCTGCTGTCGCGCTCCGGACGCGGAGGTTGCGTAGCCCTCGCACTGGTCAGTGGCTCCGGCACCTCACCGGCACGATTGATCCCGTGGGCGGGCATGGTCCGCCTCGACAACGCCACCGTCCCCTTCCGCGAGCCGCCCGAGAGCCAGGTGCACGTCAAGGACAACGTCGATTGCGACAAGATCGAGGTCGCCGCGTTGGCTCACGACGCGGAGGTGGTCGCGGCGATTCGCACGGCGCTCGGGAAGTAGCCCGCGCGATGCGACTCACGCCAGGCCCGGTTTGAGGCCGGAGAAGGCGAACGGGGAGACGCCGATGAGCTGCTGGTAGGCCTTCTGCCAGAGATCGTCGACGTCTTCACCGAAGACGAGAGACTCGTCGAGAGGCGCGGGCATCCACGCGCCAGCGCTGATCTCGGCCTCGAGCTGACCGGGAGCCCAGCCCGCGTAGCCGAGCAGCAGGCGGAACTCCTGCGGCCCCTCGCCTCGCGAGATCGCCTCCACCAGATCGCGCGCACCGGTCGCAGCCCAGCGATCACTCAGGTCCATCTGCCCCTCGTGCTCGAAGCGCGGGGCGCGACGGTACAGCAGCCACGCAGATCGGGGCGACACCGGCCCTCCGACGCGAGCCACACCGCGGTAGGAGGGCGTGTCGGGCAACGTCATGCCCTGCGGCGTCAGCCCGGCATCTCGCAGGAGCTGCCGAACCTCGACGATCTCCTTGCCGTTGACGATCCACCCGAGGGCACCTTGCTCCCCGTGCTGGGCCATCAGCACCACCGATCGCCCGAAGTTGGAGTCGCCCAACGGAGGCGCCGCGAGCAGCAGGCCGGGCGCGATCGCATCGGTCAGCATCCGCAGAACCTACCGCTTCCGGAGGGCGTGTGCTTGGTTTCTTTTCGCAGGAGGCTCGCGACGCGATGACGTCGCGAGGACGAATCGTGCGCGGACGAAGCTCCGACTACTTGCGATCGTCCGTCGTGGAGTCGAGCTCGAGGTCACCCGTGAGCGGCTGTCGCGGTGTCTCCGCCGGCGTGTTGGCCGCCGGGTTCGGGGGCGCCGCGCTCGCGGCGTGCTCGTGCGGATGCTCGTCGGCATGCACCCCGGGCGGAACCGCTGCCGGCTTCTCCGCCGCATCGGTCTTCTCCGGCCACGTGGTCACATAGCGAGGCGCCTCTCCCGGCTTCGATGCGTCGATCCAGTAGACGTGTCCCGTTCCCGGGCTTCGAACATCGAGGTG
>JAKLDZ010000579.1 GCA_022703255.1 Myxococcota bacterium
GCCGTCAGCGTGGTCTTGCCGTGGTCGATGTGGCCGATGGTGCCCACGTTGACGTGCGGCTTCGTCCTCTGGAACTTCTCCTTCGCCATGGCGATGTCTCCAAGATCGATGATGCGCCGTTGTCAGTGAAGATCCCCCGCGGGAAGGATGGGAGGTCTCCCATCCAGGGAGCCCACCACCGGGCTTGAACCGGTGACCTCGTCCTTACCAAGGACGTGCTCTACCAACTGAGCTAGGTGGGCGTGTCGAGCCGGGCTCGTACTGCGGAGCGGGAGACGGGGTTCGAACCCGCGACGTTCAGCTTGGAAGGCTGACGCTCTACCAACTGAGCTACTCCCGCCTGAGATCTTTTCTCCTACTTGCTGTCCTCTGTCGTGAAACGGGGATGGTGGTGCGTGGTGGATTTGAACCACCGTAGGCTGTCGCCGGCAGATTTACAGTCTGCTCCCTTTGGCCGCTCGGGCAACGCACCGTCTGTTTTCAATGTTTCCGCGGCTCGCTGGCTGGGCTCGTTCGGAGCTGGCGAGGGGACTTGAACCCCTAACATCCGGTTTACAAAACCGGTGCTCTGCCGATTGAGCTACGCCAGCCTGGGTCTGAACCCGGGCCTGTGAGCGCGCGAAAGCTAGTCGATGCTGGGCTCGCTCGCAAGCCAAACCGGCACCCCGGGCCGACACCCGACCGATGACCCGCTTGCGCGTGCCTTCGAACGCATCCCGGCGAAGGGAGGCGAAGGGGTAGCGCGCCATTTCACGGCTGTCAAGCCCGTACGGCGCGAACCATGCATGACGCCCCCAACCCCCTTGCCGCCTGCCCCCCACAAGCCCACAACAGCCCAAGATTTCCCCTCGTTGCGCGGTCCCCATGCCCCATCCCCACGCCCTGCGCCTCACCCCGTTCTCCCCTCGGCTCACCCCTACCCCCAGGCTCGTCTTCTGGGAGACCACCGGCGGCTGCAACCTGCGCTGCGTTCACTGCCGCCGCGAATGGCACGACGCTCCTCCCGACGAGCTCCGCACCGACGAAGCGAAGAGCCTGCTCATCGACGCGATCGCCGACTCCGGGTGGAACAGCATCCTGGTGTTCTCCGGCGGCGAACCCCTCATGCGCCGCGATCTGTTCGAGCTCATCGCCTACGCCCGCGATCGACACGTCACCACCGCGCTCGCGACCAACGCCACCCTCGTCGACGACGACGTCGCGAAGCGTCTCGCCGAGCTCGGTGTGCCGCGAGCGTCGGTCAGCCTCGACGGCGCAGATGCTTCGTCTCACGACGCATTTCGCGGCATCCGGGGATCCTTCGACCAGGCGGTGGCCGGCATCCGCTCCCTGCGCCGCGCCGGCATCGAGGTGCAGCTCAACGTCACCTTCACCAAGTCCAACCAGCGCGACGCTGCTGCGATGCTCGACCTTGTGCGCGAGCTCGACGCGTGCGCCCTGCACGCGTTCCTGCTGGTGCCGGTCGGCTGCGGCGTGGACCTGCCCGACTCCATTCGCCTGGAGCCCGCCGAGGTCGAGCGGCTGCTGACGTTTCTCGACACCGAAGCAGGCGTGCGCGATCTGGAGATCCGCGCGACCTGCGCACCGCAGGCGCAGCGCATCCGGATCCAACGCGCGCGCGACCGTGCGCGCAAAGGGCTCCCAGAGGTCCGCGGCCTCGCGCCGTCGTCCAAGGGCTGCCTCGCCGGTGGCGGCATCCTGTTCGTCGACGCCGTGGGACGGGTCTTCCCGTGCGGGTATCTTCCACTCGAGGTCGGCGATCTGCGCCGGCAGCCGCTCGCCCGCATCCTGTCCGAGTCCTCCATGCTCGCCTCGCTGCGGGACACGTCGCTGCTCGGTGGGCGCTGCAAGGGCTGCGAGTTCGACGCGGTGTGCGGTGGGTGTCGTGCGCGGGCCTTCGGCACCGACGGCGAGCTGTTCGGCGAGGAGCCTTCGTGCCCCATGGGCGCGCGGCGTCCGTGATTCCGCGCGCGCGGCGCGATCGGTCTCAGGGTGACGTCCGTGCCCCGGACTTCTTGGAGAGATCGTCGAGCGCGCGCTTGAGATCCGCCTCGGAGAACGGGAGCTTCGCGAGGGCCTCTTTCTCCTGCGCGAGCGCGCCCTGCAGCTCGTCGCGGGCCTCGCGCGCGCGGCTCACCCACGCCGAGTGCTCCCCGGTGCGCTCCGCAAGGCGCAACACGCGCTCCATCATCGTGAGCCCCTTCTCCACGAGCACGCGGTAGCGCAGCCGCATCGCG
Source organism: Myxococcota bacterium (assembly GCA_022703255.1). Lineage (GTDB taxonomy): Bacteria > Myxococcota_A > Polyangia > Polyangiales > Polyangiaceae > JACRCQ01. Next base: position 2,238 of record JAKLDZ010000579.1, read on the forward strand.
CCCTCGAACAGCTGACGCTGCTTGTCGGTCGTCGCCGTGGAGGGCGGCGGGATCACGAACACGTCGCGGTGAAGCTGCTGGTAGAGCTGACCGACGCGGTATCCCGACATGGCGGCCCAGTGCGCGTCCTGGCTCCGCATCGCCGTGGCGTAGGCGTCTTGCGCATCCAGCAGGAGCTGGCAGCGATCCTCGAGCACCTGCGCGAAGGCCGCGGGCACGGGCACGAACACGATCTTCTCTCCGCGCAGGCGGCGGGTTTCTCCCAGGGCGAAGAAGGCCGACGCCGCCGCGACGGGCAGCCGGCCGCCGTCGTCGAGGCGATGGTCCTCGAGCAGCGTACGCGCGCGGGCAACGTGCGACGAGGCGGCTTCGAGATCGCCCTGGGCCACGGCGCCCAGGGCGCGGCAGCCGTGGGCCTCGATCCGCTCGATGGGGGCGAGCTGCGCGAAGGCCAGCAGGTGATCGGCGGTGGCGGTCAGCTCGGTCCACTGCTCCTGGTACACGAGGATTCGCATCGCGCGCACGAGCGCCGCGTGCACCTCGGGGGCTTGAGGATGGCTGCGCACGACCTCATGGAAGCGCGCGAGCGCGGAGGTTCGATCCTCGATGGCTTCGTAGGCGATCCCGGCGTTGAACAGCGACGCGCTCGCGTGGGTCCCCTGGGGCTCCAAGGTCACGAGCCGATCGAACGAGGCAGCGGCCTCGGAGAAGCGTCCTTGCTGCAGCGCGGCGCGTGCGCGTTCGAACAGCTCGGCCATGGTGGCGGCGTCCGTCGGCGTGACGTACGTCGTGGGCGCTTCGACGACGGGCGAGGTCGCGGTGGGTTGCCCCACGGTGGCGGGGCGCGATGCCGCGGTGGAGGGGCTGGAG
>JAKLDZ010000058.1 GCA_022703255.1 Myxococcota bacterium
GAACGAGGACGAGGGGGACCGCGCACGCGCACGCGCACGCCGAACGAGGACGAGGACGAGGGGAGGGGGACCGCGCACGCGCACGCGCACGCGCACGCCGAACGAGGACGAGGACGAGGACGAGGGGGAGGGGGAGGGGGCGACCCCGCATCGACCTTGACGACCCCTGCTCTCCAAGCCGACGATGCGCACCATGGGGACCCCTTCCGCCTTCCTGCGCTGCGCTGCCGGTGCGGCCCTCGGGCTCGTCATCTCCTGCGCGCCCGACATCGCGACCGACGACGACATGCCCGAGCTCCTGCCCTTCGATCCCGCCGCGGTGCCGGCGCAGATCCCGCAGCCGACCCACCTCGTGATCGACCCCGCCACCGGGCTCGTCTCCTTCGCCGCGGTCGGCGTGCAGGTCCCCGCAGACTGCGCCACCGCTTCCACGATGAGCCAGGCGCAGTGCGAGTTCTACCAGTACCTCGAGCAGCTCGACGGCTTCCCCACCGACCTCGAAGCCACCGTGCCCGCGTCGGCCGCGCCGAACCTCGCCTCGCTCACCGCGCCACACAACCTCGTCGCCGTCGACACCTCGAGCGGACAGCTCGTGACCGACCTGTCGGTGCGCTGGGATGCAGCAACGAAGCAGATCGTGTTCGTTCCCAAGAGCGGCTGGGAGATCGGCCGCACCTACCACCTCGGCGTGCGCGGCTACGACGACGGCATCCGCTCCGAGCAGGGCAAGCGCTTCGTCTCCTCCGTGCCGTACCTGCTCTTCAAGCAGACCGAGTCGCTGACCTGCGGCGCGACGACCGCGGCCGATCTGCGGAGCGACTGCCCCTTCGCCGCCCTGCTCGCGGGGCCGGGCATTTCGCAGGAGCAGCTCTTCCGCGACCTGTCGGACCTCGAAGCGATCCGCGTTTCGTACACTCGCGATCTCGATCTGTGGGGCGTGCTCGACTCCAAGGGCCATCTGCCCAAGGAGCAGGTCGCCGCCGCCTGGTCCTTCCCCACGCACTCGTCGTCGGTCATCGAGCTCAATCCGACGCTGGGCAAGCTCCCCAAGGTGACCTCGCCGCAGACGATCGAGCTGCAGGTCAAGGGGCCGATCGACGTGGACTCGCTGTCGGCGTGGGCGCTCGGAGGAGCGGGGTCGGTGTTCCTGCTCGACCTGACGGAGCTTGAGAAGATGGATCTTGCGAAGGGGGTCCCGGCCTTCGCGATCGAGGTCGAGGGGAGCAAGGTCACGCTGCGCACGACCGCGGCGATGACCGACGGTCACCTGATGGCGATTCTGGTGACGAAGGGGGCGACGGGAGGGGGGCGACCGCTGGCGGCGGCGCCGATGACGGTGCTGCTGCGTGGTCGCGGGAAGCTGCTCGACGACGCGGGGCGCAGCACGGTGGAAGGTGTGTCGGATGCCGACGCATCGCAGCTCGAGCCGGGGCGGACCGATCTGGCGTCGCTGCTCGACGATCAGCTGTTCGCCCAGCTCACGAAGCTGAAGCGTGAGGACATCGTCTACGTGTACGCGTTCACGTTCCCCAACCCGTGAGGCCCCGATGCTGACCCGATCGACGATGCGCAAGGTATGGGCGGTGATGGCGTTGGCGGCGGCGTGCTGCCCTGCGGGTCGTGCCGAGGCGAGCGGCTACCTGCTCTACGATCAATCGGCGGAGGCGATGGGGAGGGCATCGGCCGTGTCGGCAGGCACGCGCGAGCCCGCGGCCATCTGGTACAACCCCGCGAACCTGTCGTACGTGCCCGAATGGCGCGTGTCAGCCACGGGCATGGTGTACGTCGTGAACCTGCGGTTCGCGGCCGCAGGCTCGGGCGAGGAGACCCGGGCCGACACGACCGTGAGCCCGGCCGGAGCGGTGTTCGCAGCGGGGCCGATCACCGATCGTCTTCACGCGGGGCTCGGCGTGTACTCGGGCTACGGTCTGGGATCGACGTGGCCGAGCGGGTGGGTGGGGAGGACCGCGTCCATCTCCTCGGAGCTGACCACCTACTCGATCAACCCGACCCTGGCGTACCGTCTCAGCGACACGTTCAGCGTGGGCGCGGGCTACGATCTGGTGCGCGCTGCGGCGGACAACCTCACGGGGCTCCCGGTGCCCATCGGCGGAACCGTGCGCGTCGGCGGCGCGACCTGGGGACACGGGGCCAACGTCGGAATGCTCGCTCGCATCGTGCCCGACCGCTTCCACGCGGCGTTGTCGTGGCGCAGCAGCGTCGCGCTCACCATCGACGGTCGCGCGGACTTCGATCCGGCGAGCCCGGAGTTCTTGCGGGAGCTTCCCGATCAGGGAGGCAGCGCGAAGGTGAAGTTCCCCGACATCGTGACCGCGGGGTTCATGGCGCGCACGGCAGGCGACGTCCGCTTCGGCTTCGACGCGTCGTACGTGCGGTGGAGCGTGTACGACAAGCAGGTGCTCGAGTTCGAGCGCACGGCGCCGGCGACTTCGACGTTCAACTTCCACGACGTGGTGATTCTGCGTGCGGGGGTGGATGGTCCGACGGGGGTATCGGGGCTGCGGCTGCGCACGGGGATGATGTACGAGCAGAAGCCGAGCCGTCCGGAGTATCTGAACCCATCGCTTCCCGACGCGCACATCCTGGACTTCGCCGCGGGGGCTGGGTGGATTGGGCCGTGGTGGAAGGCCGACGCGGGCTATGTGCTCGGGCTCAACTGGCCGACGACGGCGACCGGGGGCAAGGAAGGGCCGGAGGGGACGTACCGGACCGTGAGCCACGTGATGACGGTGACGTTCACCGCGAGGCTGGGTGCGTCGAAGGCGTCGGGCTGGTAGCGGGGAGCGCCTACTGCGGGGTCGCCGCGATGTCCTTCTCGAGGGCATCGATCTCGGCCTTGTAGTTGGCCGAAGTGATCTGCGTCGTGGCTTCCTCGAGGAAGTCCTCGGGGACGGCGATGTCCTCGTCGGTGAGCTCGACCTTGGGCGCGGCGGCGGTCGTCGGGGCAGCCGAGGACGTGGCGGCGGTCGGAGCGGTCTCCTGCTTCTTCTCGCACGCGGCGAGGGCGACGCAGGCGGCGAGCAGCGCGGTGAGCGCGATGAGTCTGGACTTCACTTCGCACCTCCTGCCTTGGGGCCGGCGTGGCGGTCGAGCCAGCCTTCGTGGCGGGCGTTCTCCTTGGCGATGAGCTTGTCGATGCGGTCGACGGCCTCGGTGTCCTTGGCTTCCTCGGCGAGCTCGTGGGCGCGAGCGAGGCGAGCGGTGCGTCGCGCGTGACGCTTCATTTCCTCGCGCAGGGCAGCGGTGGAGACCTTGCCCTTGGCGGCCTCGATGCGGGCCTTGACGGCTTCGCGTGTGGTCTGACGCGCTTCCTTGCGGGCCTTGGCGAGATCCTTGCGCGCTTCGATCAGCTTCTTGGTCGCTGCGCGAGCGGCCTCCTTGTCGCCTTCCTTGAGCGCGTCCTTGCGCTCGGCCCCCGCTTCCTTCGCTTCCTCCCGCGCCTCCTTGCGCTCGTCGCGTGCGGCCTTCGCCTCGTCGCGCTTCTCCTTGGCGTCCTCTCGCTTCTCCTTGGCTTCGTCCTTCGCAGCCTTGCCCGGCTGGGCGTACACATCCGTGGTCGCCGCGCCGCAGAGCGCTACGGCGATGGGAACGAAGGCCAGCGCCCTCCACCATGATCTCAAGTGCATCGCATTGCCTCCAGCATCAGAAGGTGTGAGTCCACCCGGTGCCACGATACGCGCACGGATGCGGAGTGGTCCAGGTTTCGTGCGCTGCGTTGGCGGCTCGCGCTCGGACGGAAGACGCCGTTTTGTGGGCCATGCTGCGCACGATCTCCTAGGGTCCACGGCCATGCACCCGCGCACAGCACGATGGCTCTCGGCCGCTCGCACTCTGCACCACATCAAGGTCACCTCCTGCGAGGGGTGCGCGTGCCGCACGACGGTCGATACGATTGCCGTGGCGAAACGGGTGGCGGCGATCGAGAAGTGCTACGGCATCGCGCTCCCGCCGAGCTACCGGGAGTTCATGCTGCGCTATGACGGCTGGTCGCGAGTGTTCGGACGCGCGTCGCTGCTGAGCACCGAACAACTGCTCAGCCCCTCCTGGCACCACCGCGCCGAAATCGTCATGGACCGCGTCGCAGGCGGACACCTGCCCCCCGCCGGCAAGCACCACCCGAACAGCGCGTCGAGCTGGCGCAACGACAACCTGATCCCCTTCGGGCTCGACGACACCGGGAGCGTGGTGTTCGTGTTCGACGCGGACAAGGTTGACGAGAGCGGCGAGTTCGAGGTGCTGGCCTGGTTCTCCGGGCTCGGCGTTCGGGTCCCGTCGTTCCCCTGGCTGCTCGACATGCTCTGCGACCTGTCCTCCTCGCGTACGTCCACGACTCCCGAGGCCGCGATCCGGGCCGCCTGACACCGGGTGCCGCTCAGCGGCTGCCGCCAGCGTCGTGGAATGAGGGGTGCGGGCGGAGCCCCAAGCGAAAGCGGTTCCGCCAGCCCTCGACGCCCATCACAGGACCTTGGTGGACTCGACCGGCTTCGGCACCTTCACCACCAGGACCCGGAACACCTGATCGCCCTCGTTGAGCAGGCGGTGCGGGATCTTCGCCGGGCTCTCGATGATCATGTCCCTCGACACGTGCTCACGCTCGTCGCCGATCTCCACCACGCCCGCGCCTTCGAGCACGTAGAAGAAGACGTCGACGGGCGTGGCGTGCCTCTTGAGCGACTGCCCGGGCTGCAGCGTGATGTGGACCGCCATCGCGTGCTCCGAGTCGTAGATCGGCTTGGCGCTCACGTTGTGGGGGTTCGGCTTGTCGGGTGCGTTCGGCGCGTAGGTGATCTTCATCGTCTTGCTCCATGCTCGCGTCATTCGACGCCGTAGCGGTCCTTCGTCTCCCGCAGCATCGCGTGGTAGGCCTCGTGCTTCCCCTCGCCGACTCGCTCCTGCTCGATCGCGTCGAACTGCCCGGCGATGCGCTCCGCTACCTCCGCGGGCACGACGCGTTCGGCCATGGGGAACAGGACGTTGTTCTCCTTCTGGATGTGCATCTGGAGCATGGCTCGGTAGGCGGCGGCGTGCTCGGTGATGGCGGCCGCGGCCGCGGAGTCGCCGGCGCGCACCTTCTGGAGGTTCTCGGCCATGGCACGGACGTGACCGCGACCGACCTCGTGCTCCGCGAGCATCACGCCGACCGGACCGCCTTCGCGCCGGACGCCTCTTCGCTCGAGCTCGGGGAACAGGACGTCCTCCTCCTTGCCGTGGTGGCACTTGTCAACGAACACCCTGAAGAAGTCGAGCAGCCGTTCGAGGTCGCCCGGAGCGCGCGCGTCGTTCTGCGCGACGGCAGCAGCGACCTTGTCGAGGATGCGCAGCGCAACGAGCACGGCATCGTGTTCGTGTCGGAGTTCCGTCGTGGCCTTCATGTCCTGCTCCTTGCTGGTCTTGCGGTTGGCATCCCGGTGCGTTGCGGCGAGCGTGGCGATCGTCTCGCAGGGGGTTCGGCGCCTGCGGAGCGACCCGACGTCGGCGCGACATGGGAGGGCCCCGCGCCGGGGTTGGGTCGCGAAGCCTCCATGGGTGAATGAATACTTACTTGCAAGCCCCCCCGATGCTCTTTTCGCCCCGCCCCCCACCGTCGCGGCCGGCGGCGCCGCTCGGGGCCTAGCGCCGCGTGTGGTTCACCTTGTTGGTGGAGACGATGGCACCCTGGCCCGTGTCCATCGTGTAGTCCTGCTTCATCGTCAGTGTCTTGGGAATGACCGCGGTCATCTCCCCCTCGAGACGCTGGTTGGCCGACGACGTGAACGACTTGATGACCGAGAGCTTGCCGGCGGAGGTCATCTGATCGCTGCCGGCGAACTGACGGATGGCCATGTCGATGACGACGTTGGTCCCCTTGCGATCGGTCAACGTGCAGATGACCTCCTGCACGAGATCCATGCCCGAGTCGGGCGATCGCGTGATGATTTGCCACTTGCCGCCCTTGCCGATCGGCTCTTCGGGGAGCGCGAGGGACATGGCCTGTTGCGAGGCGGTGATGCTCCGGATGATCTCGGCCATCTCCGGGGAGCTCTTGTTCGCGAGCGAGGACTTCATGCCCGTGATCCGCCCGCGGTCATCCTGCTGGTAGGCGAACGTGAGGCCCTCGAGCAGCTTGAGCTGCTTGCGGAACACCCCGGAAAGGGCTGCGGCCGGGCCGGAGCCCCCCTCGACCTTGGTGGCCTTGAGCGTTGCGGTGACGGGCCAGGTCGCGCCCTGGCGGGCGGCGACGGCGTAGTCGTAGGAGACGGTGATGCGCGGCATCGCGATCGAGATGGCGGCCGCCTTGGAGCTGATGTCGACGGCGGTGTCGGAGGAGGCGACGCCGGGGGAGAGGGAATAGCGCAGGGGCGATCGGGGCTCGGCGCCGGGTTCGACGAGGCGGACGATGGCGGGTGCGCCCTTGGCGATGAGCTTGTCCGCCGCTCCCGGGGGGAAGATCCCGTTGGGCGGATCGGTGAACTTGACCGGCGGGGCCGACTCGGGAGAGGCGGCCGCGGGCGACTCGGAGCTCGAGGCGCCACCGTCGGAGGAGCCGAGCCCCGGGATGCCCTTGCAGCAGCCGGTGGCGAGGAGAAGCGCGAGCAGACAAGACGAGCAGGGACGAATCATGCGGAGGAATCAACCACAGCTCGGCTCGACCAGGAACCGGGATCTGCAGGGCGTGTTCTGCTCGGTGCACCGGTGTCCTGCACGAATCGTCGAGCGACGCTGGCGCGATGCCGTGCGCGCTACAGCGGAGCGAACGGCAGGATCGACTTGAGGTCGTAGTCGATGAAGCGAAGCTGCAGGCCGACGAAGTAGTCGCGTCGCTCGCGGCTCATGATGTCGTCGACGCCGGCGACGAGCCACAGGCGGCGGATGAACTCGTAGTTGAGGGCGACGCGCCAGCGGGGAGTGATCTGCTCGGCGAAGCCGAACAGGTCCTGTCGAAGCTCGAAGCGGTCGTTGAGGGCGTGCAGGTCCACGCCCACGCCGCCGGTCGATTCCTTGATGCCGAAGCGGCCCGTGAACATCCCGAGCCTGCGCGCGAACTGCGCCGAGAAACGCAGCGAGTCGCTCGTCGTGGTCCGGATCTCGCGATAGTGCGGCGGCTGGTTCGGGTTCGTCGTGTCGACGTCGATCTGCTCGAAGGTCGTGAGGCCGCGGGGGTCGTTGATCAGCTCGATGGAGTAGTACTTGTCCTCGCGCGGCTGAAGGCGCAGCTCGACGTAGCTCTTGATGCCGCCGGACTGGAAGTAGTACTCGTTCTTGAGGCCGATGACGGCCTGGGTGCGCGCGATGCCGCCGACCAGGTCGCCGACTCCCTCGACGACGTTGTTGACCTCGTTGATGAGGGTTTCGTCCTTGGTGAGCTTGCCGACGGTGCCTTCGCCGCGGTCGATGCGGGCGCTGATCGAGTTGATGTGCTGCAGGGCGCCCTGCAGGTCTGCGGAGGCTTTGTTGACGCGGTCGACGGTGTCGCGGACGGAGCCCATGGATCCTTTGACCCCGGTGTCTTCGTCGGCGACGAGGGAACGGACGTCGGAGGTGATGACGCGCACGTTCTCGAGGATCTGGTTGACCTCGGGGCCGGAGCGCGAGGTGATGCCTTCGACGTTGACGACGATTCTGCGGATGGACTCGCGGTTTTCGGTGACGGCTTTGTTGAGCTGGTCGGTGACCTCGGCGAGGTTGGACAGGGTGGCCTGGATGTCCTTCTCGCCCTTGTCGGTGCCGACGCTGCCTGCGAGGCTCTTGGAGACCTGCTTGACCTGCTCGGCGATCTCCGACAGGTCCTTGAGGATCTGATCGGTGGAGGTCGGCTCGATCACGTTGAGGATCTGGTCGCCGTCGCGGAGCCTCTCGAGGTTCTCGGAGCCCGGGCCGAGGACGATGATGAACTCCCCGAGCAGGCTGGAGGATCGCTTCGCGAGGCTCGCGTCCTTGTAGAGGGCGACCTCGGGGCGGACCTTGATGTCGATCCTGGCCTTGCCCTGCTCGAGGCGGATCGACTCGATCGTGCCGACCGGGATGCCGGCGACCATGACCCGTGAGAAGGAGGCGAGGCCGGAGGCGTCATTGATGCGGGCGTACACGGTGTAGCCGCCGCCGGTGCCGGTCTTGGGGTTGACGTACGCCCAGATTCCGTAGCCGGCGCCGACGCACGCCAGGGCGAACATCCCTACCTTTGCCCCTCGTGTCCATTCAGCCATGCCGGCGACCTTGGCTGAAACGTAACAAAGACCGGCGGCGTAGGCTACGATTCCGGCCATGACGACCCGGCGCGCTGCCCGTCCCGTCGCGATTCTCCTCGCCGCCTTCCTGCTTCCGGCCTGCGCCCCCCCGAAGGCCCAGTCCTCCGCTGCCAAGGCGAAGACCCCGTCTCCCGCCGCTCCACGGCAGGCGCCCATCCCCTCGTGGATCCAGTCGAGCCCCTACGATCCGGCCCAGCTCGCCCTGCTCAACACCCCCGTCGACGCGCCGATCCAGGAGCGCGCCCCCAGAACCTACCCCGATCTGTCCCGATTCACCTTTACCGGCGAGACCCCGATCCGCACCGCCGATCCCGGCACGTGGGCCGACCTCGTGGCGGAGGTCGTCGAGCAGTCGCCCTTCCTGTACGTCTTCCGTGACGGCCCCGAATCCATCGCGAACGTGACGGCCTTGTTCGGACCCGGAGCGGAGCCGGAGCCCGATCCCTGGGAACGCGCCGTGATGCGACCCGACGGCTCGTGGGAGCAGATGCCCGCGTTGCCCGAAGACGCATCGCGCGAGCACCTGGACAAGGCCGCCGGGCTCGGCCCCAGAGAAGCGCTCGATCCGTTGAAGAAGGCCGCGGAGCTGTCTCCCCAGTGCCCCGGTGTGCTCGCCATGGTCGGCGATGCCGCCCTCGGGTGCGGAGATCTCGTCGCCGCCGAAGAGGCCGCCAACAAAGCCCTCGCCCTCGATCCCCTGTACCCCCAAGGCCACCGGATCCTCGCGGAAGTGCTGCTGCGACGCTCCGACCGCGCGCGCGCACGCGCCTCCATCGCCCGCGCCCTCGCGCTCTACCCAGCGTCGAAACGCGGCTGGCAGGTCGCCGAAGCGATCGCAGGACGCGAGATCGCGCGCGCCGTGACCGTGCCCCAGCCGTTCATCGAGGTCAGCCCCGCCGGGGCCGTCGTCGTGGTCACCTGCAACCGGCCCATGTGCGAACGCTACGCGGCGTGCAAGGCCGCGATGCGCTACGAGCCCCAGTTCCGCAAGGCCGTGCTCGCGCAGAAGACCGATGCTCCCTACCACCTGTCCGCAACCGAGGAGGTCGTGTGCCTGCAGGCCGGCATCGGCGCTCACCTGCGCGCGCGCAACCAGCCCGGTCCCCCGGAGCCCGACCCGACCGCGGAGCTGCTCTGGCGTCTCGCAAAGGAAAAGGGGCTCACCGCCTATGCCATGTTCGAGATCGTCGGACGCCATCGTCCCGAGTGGCTGCGCCTCGCCCCCAAGGCCCTGCACGATGCCATCACCGACTACGTGCTCGACAAGGTGCTCGCGAGTCCATCGCCCGCTTCCCCTGCGATCCCCGGCACCGCCGTGATCACGGCCAGCCTCGGTCCCGCAGCGCCATGAGCCTGCCCGCGCGATCCGTCGCCGCCCTCGGCTCCCTCGTCGTTTGCGCGTGGACGACCTCGCTCGCCTTGGCCGGCTCCGGCCCCCCGGTCCCGGCCAGCTCCCCCGACCCGCGCAACGCCGCGTTCCTGCAAGCATGCGGCGCGGGCGACGAGCGTCTTCACGAGGCCGCTGTCGCCGTCGCAGAGCGCGTCGCCAAGGGGCGCGCCGTCCCCGACATGCACGAGCTCACCGGCATCCTGCGCGCACAGCAAGACCCGCATACGCGTCCCCGCGCATGGACCCTGCGCGCAGTCGATCTCGATCGCGACGCGGCCCGCGTCCGCTTGAGCACCTGGCTGCGGACCCTCGGAAGCGCTGGCGTGCGACGCTGCGGCGTGGCCAGCATCGTGGACTCGCAGCGCGGGGAGACGGTGGCGGTGGTGGTGGCCGACGCGATCGCCGACACGATGACGGAGCTGCCGGACTCGGTGCGTACGAGCTCGTGGCTCACGGTCGAAGCGCGCTCGCTTGTGCACGCTTCGGAAGCGAGGCTCGTGGTGCTCGGGCCCCGCGGCGCGCCTCGCACGATCCCCACCAGCTTCGATCGCGGCAGCGGGCGGGTGCTCGGCAGGTTCATGGCCGATCGGCCCGGGCGCTGGGTGGTGCAGTTGCTGCTGACGATCGACTCGGGGCCGCAGCCTGCGCTCGAGCTCGAGGTCGAGGCGGGGGATGGCGCCGCGGACCGCGCGCGATCGGCGGAGGCGCCGGGGGAGACGGCGGTCACGGCGGAGCGTGACGACGGTGTGGCGATGACGGTGATGCTCAACGTCGCGCGCAAGACGGAGGGGATGGGCTCGCTGATCCGGGATGTGCGTCTCGACGCGGTGGCGGAGCGTCATGTGAAGGCGATGATGAAGGCCGGGGTGATGGCGCACGAGGCGGGCGACGGGAACCCCGCGAGCCGGATGGATGCAGCGGGGTTGTCGCCGCGCGAGCTGGGCGAGAACGTGGCCCGCGCACCGTCGCCGGCGCTCGCACACCGCGTGTTGTGGGACAGCCCGTCGCACCGCGGCAACATGCTGCACGGCAGGTTCAAGCGCGTAGGCGTGGCCGCCGCGCGCGATGCGTCGGGTGCCGTATGGGTCACGCAGGTGTTCGCTTCCGGCGAACCGGGGTGGGACGAGGGGAGGGGAGACGGGGACTGACGGCGCGCGGGCTGCGCGCGGTCAGCGGGGATCAGGCGATCGCGGCGAAGATCTCGTCGGCCGACTTGCCTGCTTCGATCATCGCGCCGACCGATCGCCGGGCCAGGACGGCCTCCCGGATGCGCCCGGACATCGACGTGTCGCCCAGCAGGATCGCGCCCGCGATCACGCCGTCGCGGAGCACGAGCTTCGCATAGGCGGGTGGCGAGACGCGGAGCACGAGCTCGCTGGTTCCGGGCTCGTTCGCCCGCGTCAGACCGATGGAGAACAGGTCGAGGTCCACCACCTTGAGGCCGTAGCTCATGGGGAACCCGGAGAAGACCGAGGCGCCGCCGGCCGCGTTGTCTCCTGCGACCTTCCCCATTTCGAGCGACGCGGGCCAGATGCCGTACAGCACGCCCTTGTGCTCCGCACCGTCGCCTGCGGCGAAGATGTCGGGGTCCGACGTGCGCATCGCGTCGTCCACCACGAGCCCCTTGCTCACCGTGAGACCCGCGCGCTGCCACACCAGGTTGTTGGGACGCACGCCGGCCGAGAGAACCACCAGCTCCGCGTCGATCACCGACTCGTCGGCCAGCTTGACCCCGCGCACCGCCTCGTCGCCCACAAGCGAGGCGGGCAGCGTGCCCAGCGCGAAGCCGATCCCCTTCTGCTCCAGGTGGCGCTGGAAGATCGCCGCGGATGCGGGATCCAGCTGGCGCGAGAGCAGGTGCGTCGAACCCTCGCACACCGTGATCTCGCAGCCCCGGCGTGCGAGCCCGAAGGCGGTCTCGAGCCCGAGCACACCACCGCCTACGACGACCGCGCGGGTGCCGGGCCTCGCCAGCGACAGGATCTCCCGGGCATCGTGGATCGTGCGCAGCGGCAGCGCGTTGCGCACGGCCAGGTTGCCCAGCGGTGGCACGAACGAGCGCGCACCCGTGGCCGCCACCAGCCGATCGTACGGCAGCTTGCCGGCCGACGTAATCAGTTCGTGTTCCGAACGACGTACGTCCAGCACCTCGGTGCCGATGGCCAGCTCGATGCGTCGATCGCTCCACCAGCCTTGGGGATGGACGAAGAGCTCCGCGGCGTCGATCTCCCCTCCGATGTACCGCGTGAGGCTCAGCCGGTAGTAGGGCGCACAGCGCTCGCTGGTGACGAGCACGATGGACCCATCGGGATCGGCGGCGCGGATGCGCTCGGCCGCGGTGAACCCTGCCACGCCTCCGCCGACGACGACGTACCTGCGTCCCTTGGCGGAGGTGTGAGGCGTGAACGACGGGGGCAAGGACAGCGAGGCGGCGCGCGAGGCGCAGTTCGGGCAGACGCAGGTGGCGTCGCCCAGCTCGCGCTCGCACAGGGCGCAGCGGAGCACGGCGCGCACGGCTTCCGCGGGCGCGTCGGCTCGAGGCGCGGGGGCCGCGGCGGCGGGCGCATCGTCCACGGGCTCGAACTCCTCGGGCCCCGCGGCGCACAGCGGACACTCGTCAGGAGGAGCGTCGCCTTCGTGCTCGTAGCCGCAGATCTTGCATACCCACTTCATCCTGGCCTCCGATTGCGTGCGCGTTGGCCCGCGGATCTCCCCCTGATCGCGCGCCTGCGCAAGCAAAAAGGTGGCGCGGCGTTGCGTCAGGGAACGTGGATCGAGCTGCGACGCCCCGTGGGGTTGCGCACCGGCTTGGGCTCCCGCGGAGGCTTGGGAGGAACCACCTCCCGCAGGCGGGTCCACATCCGCTGCGCCAGCACCGCGTCGTCGCCCTGCAACGGCTCGCGCTTCCGCAGGTTCGACGGCGGCGTGCTCGTGCCGCGCAGGGTCGCCTGGTCGAACACGACGTCGCCTGCGGCCTTGGATCGCGTCGCGATCCCGAGCCCGTAGAAGTGCAGCGAGGTGTCGACCTCCACCGTGCCGCCGTATTGGCACCAGCCGTCTTGCGGAGTCTTGGTGAGCGCCCCGACGCGAATCGGCTCCGCCTGGGAATCGAGCTGCCAGACCAGCCCGATCGCCTCCTGCTCGCAGTCGCTGACGGTGGGCTTGCCCCAGAACGAGACCTCCGCGTACAGAGCGTCGGGCCACACGAACGCCCCCGCGATGAACGCTCCGGGCTCCAGCTCCACGCACCGCAGACCGGAGCGGCACTGCGCGCCGGTGCGCACGAACGACTGCTCGATCATGAGCCACGGGTATTGCATCCCATCGAGCCCCGACAGCTCGAAGTCGCCGTCGTGCAGCATGTTCGCCGGATCCAGCACACCCCACGGATCCCGGGTCACCACGGTCCGCACCGGCGGACCGACCTCGGCCTGCACGTCGGGCGCGGCCTCGACAGATGCGTCCACGGCGGCGTCTTCGTCGACGGGCGGGGAGGTGGACGGCGGAGCGCTATCCGAGGAGCCGCAGGACGAACCGATCGCGGCGGCGCCGAACAACCCGAGCAGCAGCAGGAGTCGCGTCTTCATTGCGCCATCTCCTTGCGGATCCATGCAACCGCAGCGTCGTGGAGCGTGTCGCGCCCCTTCAGCAGATCCGACTGCGTAGGCAATATGAGCTCGTCGGGGATCACCCCGTGCCCCGTCATCGTGACCCCCTCCGGCGAGATCGAGTCCTGCGCCGCGAGGGACCACAGCAGGCCGCCCCAGTAGGAGTACTGGTAGAACGTCCCGAAGGCCCCCATGGTCGGACCGGGACCGAAGAGCCGGACGCGCTTGCCCCCTTTCAGCTCGAAGGGCAGGAAGTCGCTCGCCGACACGTCCCACGTCAGCAGCAGCGCCACCGGGATGTCGGCGTGCGGCTTGCTCGAGCCCGCCTTCTCCCCGAGCAGCGACTTGTAGCTCGAGAACCACTGCTGGCCCTCCTCTACCGTCGACGGCCCCTCGTCGTTGGCGTGCACCCGCATCACGCCGATCATCGACACGAAGGTCTCGCGCGAGAACCCGACCAGGATGTTCGCAGTTGCAGCGGTCCCACCGTGTCCCTCCCGGTGATCCTGGACCACCCCACCGGCCGTGCTCCAGCTCGCCACGGCCTTGTTGAGAAGGTCGTCCACTGGCGCACCCGGCCAGCCCCCGTACAGCGTGTTCCACACCAGCCCGCGCAGGTTCTCCCCCGCGAGCGACTCGAACAGCTTCCCCTCCACGATCGTGGCGTCTGCTTCGGCCCCCGACTCGAAGCGGTGATCGTCGGGCGCTCCGGCCACGTGGAACGCAGGACGATTGTCGCAGCCCACCAGCTCGAGCTCCGCGGAGGGCGACACCCAGGGCATGTCCGCGAGCGCGATGACCTCGGGCGTAGCGGAGCAGGTGCCGGGGTTGGAGTCGCAGCGGACCACCGTGATGTTGGTGGCGTGCAGGGAGATGGCGCTGCGCAGCAGGGCCAGCAGGTTGGCGTTCTGCGCCGGATCGTCCGCGGTCCACACCCACGGGCTCGAAGGAAACAGCTGCTTGACCCAGAGCAGAGGGTGGATGCCGTCGATCGCGACGAGGCGATCGGCCGCGTGCAGGTTCCAGGTGAGCTCCTTGCCGACGTGGGAGACGAGGACATCGGGCCAGGCGGGATCGGACGGCCAGGCGGCTTGCGTGAGATCGGCCTTGCCTTCGACGAAGCAGCCGTTGAAGGGGCGGTCGCCCCGGATCCGCGACATGAACGCCGACCGCGTGTAGGTGTGCGCGTCGGAGAGCATGCGAATGGCCCGCGTGAAGGCGGACCAGAACTCCACGTTCGTCGTCGCCTCGGGGAGCGCGTCGAGCGAGGCGATCGCCGCGGGCATCGTCTGCTTGCGCAGCAGGTAGGGACCGAACGTGTCGTGGATCTTCTGCTTCCAGTACGCGGCAAGGGCTTCCCGCGTCGCCTTCTCCGGCAGCGGAGGGAACCAGCCTCGCGCGTCGTGACACACTCCCCGCAGGCACATCGCCTCCTTGCCGCAGGAGCTGTCCGGCCAACCCTTGCACGTCGCCGCCGGCGCAAGATCCCCCTCCCGCGTGACCTCCAGCGCGTCCACATCCACCGTCACCGGCTGCGACGCGTCGTAGGCCCGCATGAACACCCGCAGGTCGGGCGCGAGCGCATAGCCGTCGATCGCGAACGGCTCCGTCCGCATCTCGAGCCACCCGTCGCTCGTCGCGCGCCCCGTCGGCCACGCCTGCGCCACCGACGACGGCGTCGCGTCTCCGTAGTCCGCGGCCGCCCCGCCGATCGCGTCTCCCTTCATCCAGTACGACAGACGGTACGTTCCGCGCTGCAGAAGCAGCGGCAGCTCGAGCGCGAAGCTCTCGTCCGACAGCTTCAGACGCAGCGCCTTGCCACCGTGCAGCGCGCCGTCTTCCACCACCTTCGCGCCCTGCGCGCCCGCGTCAGGAGGCTGCCAGCTTTCGAAGCTCTGGGTCCAGGCCGCAGAGGGAGCGAACGACAGGTTGCCGGAGGCATCGAAGTCGGCAGCGAAGGCTGGGCAGGACCCGCCGAGGAGCAGGGAGGCGGGGGCGGCCAGCGCAATCGTGGGGGGTCGCATGCGCGCACGATAGCGCAAGGCGGGGCAGCGGGTCGCGGGGTGCGGACCGGGAGGACCGGGTGTTTTTTTTCAGTCCGCCTCTTCTGCCTTGTCCGCGCCTCTCAGCCCCAACGCCTTGCACTTCTTGTAGAAGTGGCTGCGCTCCAGATCGAGCCCGCGCGCCGTGGCCGCCATCTGCCCGCCGAAGTGACCGAGCGCTTCCTGCAGGATCACCCGCTCGGCTTCCTCGCTCAACACCCGGAACGGCACCCCCGGGCGGAACAGCCCGCACGCGCTCGCCTCTCCCGCCGAGCCGAGACACGACCGCACGTCGTCCGCGTCGATTGTGTCGTCGGGCGAAAGAATCACCAACCGCTCGATGATGTTGCGCAGCTCCCGCACATTGCCCGGCCAGGAGTGTGCGCCCAACGCCTCGATCGCGGCGTCGGTGATCCGCGCTCCGGGCCGATCGTTGGCGCGGACCGCGAGCTGCAGGAAGTGCGTTGCGAGCTCGGGGATGTCCTCGCGACGGGCGCGAAGGGGGGGGACCACCAGGGGGACCACGTTGAGGCGATCGTACAGATCGAGGCGGAAGGAGCCGGTTTTGCACGCCTCGACGAGGTCGCGGTTGGTCGCGGCGACCACGCGGACATCGACCTTGAGCACCTCGTTGCCGCCGACGCGTTCAATCTCGCGCTCCTGCAGCACACGCAGCAGCTTGGCCTGCATGGCCAGGGGCATGTCGCCGACCTCGTCGAGGAACAACGTGCCTCCACTTGCGCGTTCGAACTTTCCTCGACGCTGACGGGTGGCGCCGGTGAAGGCCCCGGCCTCGTGGCCGAACAGCTCGCTCTCGATGAGCTCCGGCGGCACCGCCGCGCAGTTCAGCTTCTCGAGCGCTGCGCGCGCTCGCGGGGAACCGTCGTGGATCGCCCGCGCCACCAGCTCCTTGCCCGTGCCGCGCTCTCCGAGCAGAAGCACGCTGGCCGAGGCGCGAGCCGCGCGCGCGATCTGCTCGCGAAGCGTGTCCATGGCGCGCGACGATCCCACCAGCTCACCGAAGCGGCCGCTGGCCTTGCGCAGCTCCCGCGTCTCGGCTTCCGCCTGCATCAGCCGCAGCGTGTTCTGGATCACCAGCAGGAGGCGATCGGTCGAGATCGGCTTCTCGAGGAAGTCCATCGCCCCGAGTCGCGTCGCCCGCACCGCCGCGTCCACCGTGGCGTGCCCGCTCATCATGACCGCCGGTACGTCGTTGCCGGAGGCCCGGATGCTCTCGAGCAGGCTCACCCCGTCGCCGTCGGGCAGGGCGACGTCGAGCAGCACGAGATCGTAGCTGCGACGGGCGAGGCGCTCTCCGGCCACCTTCACGCCTCCTGCCACATCCACCGAGTATCCCTCCAAGGTCAGGGCCTTCTGAAGGGCGGTGAGGATGGAAACCTCGTCGTCGACGACCAGGATATGGGCCAGGGACATGATGGCCGGAAGGTAGCACGGTGGGGGAGACAGGGGGGCCAGGGAGGGGACGACGAGCCGGCCGCACGCTGGTATAGTGACGCACCATTCAATGTGCCCGTTGCCAGAGACACCACCGACCGCGTCCGGCCGCCTTTCCAAGACACCGTTGCCTCAGCTACTTGTCTACATGTTGGACAAGCAGCTCGACGGGTCGGTGCTGTTCCAGGCATCCGATGGCACCGAGCACGTGGTGCACTTCTGCCGGGGAGCGCCCGCCAAGGCGCGCACCGACTGGCCCGTGGAGAATCTGGGGCGCGTGCTGTTCGAGCTGGGATTCATCGATCTGGCCACGCTCGATAGCACCTCGAGCGTGCTGTCGGGGTCCGGGGAGCTGCACGGACGGCTGCTGATCTCGTTGGGGAAGATCGACTCGGCGCAGATGGTGGCCGGGCTGCGTGAGCAGCTCATGCGTCGCATGATCCGGCTGTTCGAGCAGCTCGACGACAACGCCGCCTACGCATTCTACGGTGCGGCGAATCTGCTGTCGGAGTGGGGAGGTCCGGAGCTGACGCCGATCGATCCGTACGCCGTGCTGTGCGCGGGAGTGCGGGCTCGGCCCGAGCACCCGCACATCGCTCCGACCCTCGCGCGTCTCGGATCCGCTCCCCTCGTCGTGCACCCCAGCCCGTCGGACCTGCAGCGCTTCGGCTTCACCGCACCAGAGCTCTCGGCCGTCGCCGTGCTGCGCGCCCGCCCCCTGACAATCCCCGAGATCCTTGCCTCCGGTCTCGCTCCCGAGCACTCCCTGCGCCTCGTCCTCTACGTCCTGCTGATTACCCGCAATATCAGCCTGGGGCGTCGGGAGGTCGTGACCGTCGCCCCCGCAACTCCCTCGCAGCGCGCCGATGCGCCCGAGTCTTCCCCCGATGACGACGGGAGTCCCAGCTCGCGCCACCAGGCCGCCGTCGCGCGCGTCCGCCTCAAGTCCGTAGGCCGAATGCAGGGGGCCACAGGGCCCGGCGCCGATCAGCAGGCGCCCGGTGCGCGCAGGCATCCCGCGGCCGAGCCCGATCCCACCCCGCCTCCGATGCGCGTCGATGACTTCCTGGGCGGAGCCGCGGCCAGCGCAGCCGCCGAAGCGCAGACAAAGCCCGCTCGCCCGCCCGCACCACCGTCCGCCGCGAGCATGAAGACGACCACGCCGGCGATCCCGACTGCCCGCCTCGCCACTCCGGGCGCATCCGCCGCGGTCCCGGTCGGTGATCCGAAGATCGTCGCCTGGCGAGAGTCGATCCAGCTTCGCGCCGCCACGATCGACAAGGAGGACTACTTCACGGTGCTCGGCGTGCCGCGCGACGTCACGCAGTCCGTGCTGCAGGGCGCGTACTTCGGGCTCGCGAAGATGTGGCATCCCGATCGGCTTCCGCCGGAGCTCGACGACGTCAAGGAGCTGGCGGCCCGGTGTTTCGGCCGGATCTCCGACGCGTTCCAGACGCTCAACGACGCCCAGAAGCGCAACGAGTACGTCACGCGTCTGCAGCAAGCGGCGATCAGCCCCGAGGAGCAGGAGAAGGTGCAGCGGGTGGTCGAGGCCGCGCTCGACTTCCAGAAGGCCGAGGTCTTCTTCAAGAAGCGCGATCTCGCCCGGGCCGACGAGTACGCGAAGCGTGCCCTCGAGGGCGATCCGGAGCAGGCGGACTACCTCGCGCTCTCCGCCTGGGTCACCGCCGAGCTGCGCGACAAGGCCGGCGAGAAGGACTTCACCGAGCAGATCCGTCAGCTCACCACTGCCATCGATCGGGAGCCGCGCTGCGAGCGCGCCCTGTTCTACCGCGGCATGCTCAACAAGCGCCAGGGCCGCGCAGACGCGGCCGTGCGCGACTTCCGCAAGGCCCTCGAGCTCAACGCTCGCAACGTCGATGCGGCTCGCGAGGTCCGGCTCTACGAGATGCGTGGCGGCAAGGGAGGGCCCGAGCCCGAGGCGGCGAAGCCCAAGAGCTCGTCCGATGCGTCCTCCAAGAACGTCGGCGCGCTGTTCGGCAAGCTCTTCAAACGCTGACCCGCGCGGTCGCGATCACCGCCCCATGCAGCCGCTGACCACGCGCGGGCGCCCCGCCAGATCCCGATCGAGCTCGATCTCCTCGAAGCCTGCTCGTTGCAGGAGCTGTGACACCTCTTCGTGCTGATCGCAGCCGATCTCGAGGGCCAGCAGCCCCCCCGGCTCCAGGTGTCCCGGCGCGTCGGCAACCAGCCTCCGGACCACCTCGAGCCCGTCCGCTCCGCCATCCAGCGCCAGCCTCGGCTCGTGATCCCGCACATCGGCAGGCAGGCGATCCACCTCCTCCGACGGGATGTACGGCGGATT
>JAKLDZ010000580.1 GCA_022703255.1 Myxococcota bacterium
CGGCTTCGAGCCCGGTCCCGCGCGCACGCACGTCGACCGGCACGACCTGCAGCGCGATGCTGGCGTCCGTGCAGGTGGCCTGCGCATGTCGCGCCCACTCCGCGCTGGCCGGATGCAGCGCATGGTCGACGTGGAGCGCGCGCAGGCCGCGCAGGAACTCCCCGGCTCGCGTATAGAGCCCCGGATCGTTCTGGCCGGTCGCAACGATGATCGTCGAGGTGAACGGGCCGCAGCCAATCCGCATGTGGGGAGACTCGGTCTCGAGAAGCCCCCGCAGCACGTACTCCATGTTCTTGTCCGCCACGAGGAACACGACGTCCGTCATCCAAGCACTCCCGCCGCGAACAGGTCCCCCAGGTGCAGAGCCGTCTTCCACTCTCTGAGCGCCGGATGAGCGTCGCCCGACACGATGTCCACCGAGCCGGAGGGCGCCTTGCCGAAACACAGCAGATCGCGGGGCTCCACAAGACTCACGACCAGCGGCGAGTGCGTCGCGCACCAGACCTGCGAGTCGTAGACCGACTGCAGCGATTGCACGACGACCTCCACGGCCTTCGGATGGATGCCGTTCTCGGGCTCCTCGATCAGCAACACCGACGGGTTGCGTGAAAGGTAGGCCAGGAGCGTGAGCGCGAGCAGGCGGAGTGTCCCGTCCGAAAGCAGCCACGCCGGCGCCGACAGACCGCTGTCGTAGGTCAGCTGCAAGTACCGGGAGCGGTCCTCCGGCTTCTCGACGGTGCCAATCGAGCGAAGGTCGGGCAGGGCCGTCCTGACGTGCGCCGTCCAATCCGCCAGCCGCTGCGGGTCGCTCTCCCACAAGGCATGCACCGCCCACGGCAGGTTGGAGCCGTCGGACAACAGCTGGGTGGGAGAGCCCGCCGGTGCCGGGAGCCTCATCGCCGCGGCGTTCAGGGCAATGCGGTACACGCCCTCCATCAGGAACCGCTTGAACCAGATCGAGGCCGGAAACTTCTCCTCGTCCTCGGGCAGGTTGCCCAGCGCCGACTTGTTCGGTCCCAGCCTGAACTGGTTGTTCCAGCCCGAGGTCTCCGACGCGAAGTAGTCGTTGCCGCTCGCGCTGATCTTGTTGATGACCTTGCGCCAACCGGCCGGAGCCTTCTTGCGTGGACCGCAGACGATCGTCTCCGGAACGGCAGACTCAACCGGGAACAGCTCGCGCTGCGCGGCCTGGGCCTCGCGACCCGCGTTCGCCGCACCCGAGCCGACCAGCCAGAGGGTCTCGGTCTGGTACGAGAGCGGGTCGGTCCCCAGACCGAGCTCGTAGCGGAGCGCGCTCTTGCCCACGCGCGATGCGATCCCCTGGGGCAGCTCCGCGGTGAGGGCGATCTCCACGGGCGCGCCCCTGCGCAGCCAGCCCAGATCGCGCGGGTCGCTCGCCCGCGGCGCGACGTCGGCCCTGCTGTCGCCGAACACCGCCCTGGACAGGCCGACTGTCAGGATGTCGCGCAGCAACCCGAGCACGTCGAGGAAGGCGCTCTTGCCGGTGGCGTTCGGGCCGACGAGCACCTGGAAACTGCCGGCGTGAACGCGAACGTGGCGCAGGGCTCGGAACCCGAGGACTTCGACGTGGGTGATCATGGCGGCGTGCTTCCGGAGGCGGGTGCGGGGCTGCAGACGCCCACGCCCAACCCATAGCGCAAAGGCGCCGCATTGTCGGTTCTGTCGTGGAGAGGGGGGATGAGCTGCGAGGCCTACCGCTGTCGCACGCTCACGGGTTCGGCGGCGCGGGCGGGGCCGGAGGCGCGGGAGGCGCCGGAGGAGGAACCACCGGATCGTCCTCGGGCTTCGCCGGCGCCGGCTGCATCGAGGTCAGCGTGTCCAGATACCCGAACAGCCGCTGCTCCAGATCCTGCGGAAGCGACGGCGTGCGGCTCACCTCGCGCGCGACCTCCGCGCGAAGCCGGTTCGCCATCCCCAGCGTCTCGCTCCGAATCCGCCCCGCGTCCTTGCGCGCGTCCGTCGGAATGTCTCCCCGCTGGCTGAGCAGCGTGTTCAGCTTCTCGCCAGCCTCGATGTACCGCGTCGCGACGTCGTGCAGCGTCCCGCCGCCGGGCACCGGGAACTTCTGCAGATCCGCCTTGAGACTCTTGAGCATCGGACGACGCTCCACCGCGCGGCGCGCCTCGTCGGCGTAGGAGTCCTTCAGCTCCGCGGCGGCGGGAAGCAGGGTGGCGCGGATGCGCGCCGCGGCGTCCTGCAGCTCCGCCGACGAGCCCGGAAGCCGCGCGACCATCTCGGTGGTCGCAAACAACGTCGCGCCGTAGCCGTCGTGCTCCGCGTCGGCCTGCGCCAGCTCCTCGGCCAGGGGACGACCGGTGACGACCGCGGGCGGCAGCGCGTCGATGGCGGCCAACTGCTCCTGGAGCTGGGGTTGGTAGTACTTGCCGGCCTTGGACTTCACGAGATCTGCGTGACGTTTTTCGACGAGATCGCGAAGCCACAGGCCGAGGGTGGTGAGGTTCGGGATACGTTTCATGGGCGGATTTTCCGTTTCGAGCCAGCAACGTGTCAAGGTCGAAAGCGACAAGTCGGGGCACCCTGCACGAAATGACGGTGACGACGGATCAGCGTTGCGCGATTCCGTCCACATTCCTCCTCGGTGGGGCTTCGGGGTCACCCCGAGTGGCCTGGAACCCTCGCCGCTGGGGCGTCGGGGTCACCCCGAGTGGCTTCGAACCCTCGCCGGTGGGGCTTCGGGGTCACCCCGGGTGGCCTCGAACCCTCGCCGGTGGGGCTTTCGGGGTCACCCCGAGTGGCTTCGAACCCTCCCCGATGGGGCGACGGGGTCACCCCGAGTGGCTTCGAACCCTCCCCGATGAGGCGTCGGCGTCGCTCGGTGTGGTTTCGAACGCTGCCCGAGGCGGCGTCGGGCTCGCTCGGAGTGGTTTCGAACGCTGCCCGAGGCGGCGTCGGGCTCGCTCGGAGGGGTCGCACGGCCCGCGCGGGGACGCGCCCGGGGTTGCACTTGCATCCCGCCCTCATCCGGTGCGAACTGCGGCGGTGAGCGCTCTCCAGAATCTCCTCGCTGGCTACCGCACCGCCTCCGCCTCCCACCGCGAGCAGGGCACCTACTTC